>JAMCZD010000448.1 GCA_023473405.1 Candidatus Omnitrophota bacterium | reverse complement strand
TACCCTCCAATCGCGACTCCTTCGGCCGTGTGCCCATGACTGTTATGCCCAATAATGCCGCCGGCTAATCCGCCCAACACCGCGCCACCGAGCGCATCACCGGATAAGAATTGAGCCCGTCCAACCGCTAACGGAGCCAGCAAAACCAAGACGAATGCAGTTGTTCGCTTCATACTCGCTCAAGCATTTGACGTTACGTTCTTTGCCCTATTCAGGCCCATCCTAGCGTGGTGCCCAGGAAATAGCTAAACATTTGCGGCACGGGATCTTGCCCTCAGCCCAGGCGCCAGCGATGAACATATCCCTATGGTCTGTCAGAAGCGAACAACAACAGACCGTGCCCCGGCCCAAAGCAACGCCGGTTGGAAATCCGCGATACAGCAGACTTGGAATCGCGCTACGAAAAACAGATTCGGAGGTGTTGCGCCCCAATTCTCGACGAAAATGAGGCTATTTTACCCATTGCGAATCAGCTCGAACGGGGAAAAGTCAATGAAGAAGATTAGTTTCAAAATTTGCTTGCAGCCACAACCCATAGTGTTAACGTTTTATAAATATCCCACTAAATGGGGTAGGCCGATCAACATCGGGTATTGGTTAAAGCCATTATTCCGGCCCGGTGGCCGAAAATAAGCCGGCCTTTAAAATGAGCCGGCCTTTAATTTTGAACAACGATAAACCTTTATCGAAACCGCAGGTCAATATGAATGATGCTCGGAAGGAAGCCGTATTGCCGGATTTCTCACCGTCGACCGGCCCCGTTGCCGGATCGATTGGCAACAAAAATCGCGGCGCCCAGGGACAGTCCAGACAGCCGAGACCGCTGGGACAGTCTATGGTGCGCGTGGAACGGGTGTTCAGCGATCCGGCGGTTGATCCCTTCAAACAGGTTGAATGGGAACGCCGAACGGCCGAAATCACTGACGACGCCAAGAAGGTGATTTTCAAGCAGGAGAACGTCGAGGTCCCAAAGACCTGGTCGCTTTTGGCAACCAAAGTGGTCGTCTCGAAGTACTTCTACGGCGAACAGAATACGCCTGAACGCGAGACTTCGGTTCGGCAATTGATTTATCGGGTTTGCCGAACGATAGCGGATTGGGGGGTAAAGGACGGCTATTTTTCAAAAGACGACGGCGAAATTTTTTGCGACGAGTTGACCTGGTTGTGCCTGAATCAGTACGGCTCGTTCAATTCACCGGTTTGGTTTAACGTGGGACTCTTTCATCAATATGGCGTGGGCAATAGCTCCGCCCCCGGCAATTGGCACTTCGAGGCCGGTAAAGAGGTGGCGGAACGCGCCTCCTCCCAATACGTCCACCCGCAGTGCAGCGCGTGCTTTATCCAATCGGTCGAGGACAATATGGAATCGATCATGCGCTTGGCCCAAAGCGAGGCCATGCTCTTCAAGTTCGGCTCCGGCACGGGCACCGATCTCTCACCGATCCGTTCCCACAAAGAGAAGCTGAGCGGGGGTGGGCGTCCGAGCGGCCCGCTCTCTTTTTTGAAGGTTTACGATCAAGTGGCGAACGTGGTGAAGTCGGGCGGCAAGACTCGGCGCGCGGCCAAGATGAACACCTTGCACGATTGGCATGGCGATATCGAGGAGTTCATCGAGGCCAAGCAAAAGGAGGAAAAGAAAGCCTGGGCTTTGATAGAGCAAGGCTATGACGGCTCCTACAACGGCGAGGCTTACGGCAGCGTCATGTATCAAAATGAAAACCTATCGGTCCGCGTCAGTGACTCATTCATGGAAGCCGCCCTGGCAGGACGGGAATGGTGGACGCGCGCCGTGACCACGGGCCAGCAACTCGAAAAGAAGGACGCCCGCGCCTTGCTGCGAAAAATCGCCGAAGGCACTTATGTCTGCGGCGACCCGGGGATGCAATACGACGACACCATTCAGCGGTGGCACACCTGCAAAGGCACTGGTCCCATCCACTCGACCAATCCTTGCTCCGAATATGTCTTTTTGAACAACACCGCCTGCAACCTGGCCTCGCTCAACCTGATGAAGTTCAAGGATGCAAATGGGATTTTTAACCTCGAACGGTTCAAAGCCGCCGTCCGGATTTTTATCACCGCCCAGGAGATCGTCGTCGATAACGCCAGCTATCCCACCAAGGACATCGCCGAAAACTCACACCACTTCCGCACCCTCGGCCTTGGATACGCCAATCTTGGATCGCTCATCATGAGTTATGGGCTGCCGTATGACTCAGATGAAGCCCGCGCCCTTGCGGGGGCCATCACCGCCATAATGACCGGCCAGGCCTATGAGCAATCAGCCGCAATCGCCGGCGTCATGGGACCCTTCCCCGGCTATCGCGATTCGCATTGCGCCGGCGTGGAAAAGCCGGCCGCGCCAAACAATGTCGACTCGATGCACCGCGTCATCAAAATGCACCGGGACGCCGTCGAATCAATTCAACCAAGCGCCGAATTCCATTACCTCAAAGAGGAAGCCCGCCGGTGCTGGGACCGCGCCTTGGAACAGGGACAAAACCTCGGTTATCGCAACGCCCAGGTAACCGTCCTGGCACCTACCGGAACTATCGCTTTCATGATGGACTGCGACACCACCGGCATCGAACCGGATATCGCCCTGGCCAAGTACAAGCTCCTCGCCGGCGGAGGAATGTTGAAAATCGTGAACCGAATCGTGCCAGAGGCCCTGGCTCGTTTGCATTACACCAACCAGGAAGTCGAGGCCATCGTGGCGCATATCGAGAAATACGACACTATCGAAGACGTTGAAGAACAAGGCCAGACCATCCGGTCCGGTCTCAAACCGGAACATCTGCCCGTTTTCGATTGCGCTTTCAGACCTTTCCGTGGCCGGCGCAGCATCAGTTACATGGCTCATCTCAAAATGATGGCTGCCGCGCAACCTTTCATCAGCGGTGCCATCTCGAAAACGGTGAATCTGCCCAAAGACTGTTCGGCGGAAGAAATCATGGACGCCTATGTCCAGGCCTGGAAAATGGGGCTTAAATGCGTGGCCATTTACCGCGACGGTTCTAAACGCTCTCAACCCCTGAGCACCCAAAAGGCCGCCGAAGGCACTCGCACCGCCGAACACCTCGCGGCACGCGTCAATGAACTCGAGGCCATCGTTCCCAAGCTCAAGTCGCAGGTGGACAAACCTATTCGCCATCGCCTCCCGGAAACCCGCCAGGCCATCACCCATAAGTTCGATATCGCCGGTCACGAGGGTTACCTGACGGTTGGTTTGTTCCAAGACGGCCAACCCGGAGAACTCTTCATCACCATGGCAAAAGAAGGCTCCACCATCGGTGGCCTTATGGACTGCGTCGCCACCCTCACCAGCATGGCCCTGCAATATGGCGTTCCGCTCGAAACCCTCGTTCGCAAGTTCGCTCATCAGCGATTCGAACCCTCGGGCTTCACCAAGAACCCCGAAATCCGCCAGGCATCATCCATCATCGATTATATCTTCCGTTGGATGGCCTGCCAGTTCATCCCCGGTTATCGCGATGCCACCTCGCCCAATAGCCACCAACCCGATTTGCCCATTCCCGGTTTGCTCGAGGAGATCAAAAAAAAAGTGAATCGCCCGGTGCCTGACCTGGCCCGAGCCGAGGAAGCCGAACTCGCCTCCAATGCCACTTCGCCCGACGAGGCAACTGCCGTCGACGAAAAATCAGCACCAACTCCACAGCCGAACCCTGCTGACCGACCCATCAGAAACCTCAGCGACGCCATCGCCCATTTCCAGGAAGACGCCCCAGCATGTCCCACTTGCGGCCACATGACCGTCCGTAACGGGGCATGCTTCAAATGCCTGAACTGCGGCGAAAGCCTCGGTTGCAGTTAAACGTCTCGAGGAATCGAACGTGAGCCGGATCATTGACGTTTTTATGGGAATATGGAAAAGTGGATTGTGTGAAGACGACACTCGATATACCCGATGATTTGTTTCGCCAGGCCAAGGCCAAGGCCGCCTTGGAGGGACGCAAACTCAAGGATGTGGTCGCCGAAGGTTTGCGGATGGTGCTCTTCGGCGCGCCGCCAGAGCCGCGAAAGCCCCGTCGGATAAAGTTTCCCGTCCTGACGTCGCGCGGTAAAGCGCCGCTTGCCATTCCCGATGATGCGGCGTATCGCGCCGACCTGCTGGACGACCTGGCTCGCCATGAATCTGCTCTGCGATAGCAACGTCTTCCTGGCCTTAACGCTGGACACCCATCCTCATCACTCCCGGGCAGTGGCCTGGATCGAAACGTTGCCGGAGGGGGTGACTGCGCTCTTTTGCCGTGCGACTCAGTTGGCCTTTCTCCGGTTGCTCACGGTCGAGCCCATTCTAAAAGTTGAGGTGCGATCGAATGAGGAGGCGCTGGCTGCCTTGGATAAATTGCAAAGCGACTCGCGCATCGGCTTTATGGCCAACGAACCCGCAGGTTTGGAGGCACGATGGTTTAAACTGGCTCGACATGCATCGCCGGCACCAAAACGGTGGATGGACGCCTATCTGGCGTCATTCGCCATCTGCGCGAAGATGCGTTTTGTGACGTTCGACCGTGGTTTTGAGCAGTTCGTGCCACTGGGGTTGGACTTGATCCTGCTCGGGCAAAAGGGGGAAAAGTAGGCCTAATCCGGATATTTCATACGTTGAACGCCGGGTCACGGGACCCGGCCTACAGGGACGGGCTTTTGAGGGCTGTAGGCCGTGTGCCCTCACACGGTGGGGTGTTGGCGTTTCAAAGGAAGTGTGAAATATCCGGCCTAAGGTAATGAAAAGGTCTACGGCACTTCAGAGCCGGCTCACACCGGCTACCACACACCGTAGAATCGAACGTCAGTTCAATCATTTCTTCCACTCACGGTGCAAGACCAGGCTCCCGACGGGACGACCGATGTGCCGGGCCACTACGGGACACTTCACCTTCAATAGAAAGAAAATATCTCGTCCGCAACCATCCAACGATTCGAAATTTGCCTGGCCTTTGGCAATAATCACGTCGGCACGCGAGAATCTCCTCTGGAACTCCGGGCTGCAGTCCTCCAACGTAATCCCCGCGCCGTCGCATCCCGTGTCCATCACCTTGACCCAGTTCTCCAGGCCCGCTGCCGCCGCATCTGCCTTCAACGCGTCGTTGATGGCCGGCCCGCCCTTCACGATCACCGTGACTTTCTCGTGCGGCAGCAATTCGAGAAGCAGCCGGTCAAAGACCAGTTCGCCTGCATTGTCCGCCAGGAACAGGATATCGTTCGCACCTTCCGCTGCCGCAAAGAATCCGTCGGCATCGCCCCTGAACGGCCCGGCAAATGAGCTTTCCAGCGCCTCAGGAATTTGCTCTGCTGTCATGTCGCCTTTAATGCCAAAGTCAATGACGTTGGCGGCGATGGCGAGTCTTACCGCAGCCAACCGCGGGTTTGTCGCCGTCCGCAAGCGCTCCCGCCAAGCCGGCAACAAGGCCAGCGCGAGTCGGTTGGATTCTTCCTTGATCACCAGGTAAGGATCCGCCTGCCCCGTCAAATCGCGGACCAACCGAAGAATCCCCTTTCCAAACCGGGTCGGCGTCTGTGTAAGGTCGGCCTTGCTGGCGCGCCATAGCGCCTCGCGCAAAATTCGTTCGTGTGCGCGCTCATCAGGAGTCGCCAGTCTCGCGATCTTCAACGCCTGAGATACGAAACACGGAATGCAATCCAGTGTGCTTTTCATCTTCAATGCCCTCGGATGTCCGCCTGGGCGATGACGAGTTCGTGACGTCCCCCCTCCTCCCCGGGCCTGCGGGGGATCCGGGGCAACCATGCGGCCCTGCCGAACACCGACGAGATATGTTCCTTTAAGACGAGGATGGCAATCGTCACAGGCAATATCAATGCAATCGTTGTGTCAGTTGCGAATGTCGACGCCTTAACCTCCGCGAGGGAAGCCTGGGCAAGTCTCATCGTGGCTACCCTGAAGTGAATCCTTTACTTCATCGACAACCCCGTCGCCTCTTTCTTGCCCGTATTGGCAAACAAATAGGAGACGAAGTGAAACGGAACTTGAGAGAGAAATAACTGGTGCCCTTGGCCTGGATATTGACATAAACGCACCCTTTTGCATAAATCCGTCTTATGGATACCAAGAAAAGCGTCGAATTACTCAACAAAGCAGTCGCCGACGAACTGCAAGCCGTGCATCAATACATGTACTGGCATTTCCACCTTGATGACCAGGGTTTCGCTCCCCTGGCTGCCCTGTTAAAAAAGGTTGCCATTGCGGAAATGGGACACATCGAGAAACTCGCGGAACGTATCTTGTTCCTGAATGGCGATGTCGATATGACCGTGGCGGGCTCCATTCAATCCATCAAAGAACCGCAGGCCATCCTGGCCAAAGCCGCCCAGATGGAACATGAAGCCGTGGACGTGTATAACCAGTTCGCCCTCCAGTGCAGCCAAAACGCCGACGCCGCATCGAAGCAGGTTTTCGAATCGCTCGTTAACGACGAGGAGTCCCATTACGACGGATTCGATAAGCAACTCGAAAACATCAAGCGTTTTGGCCCCAACTATCTCGCCCTGCAATCGTTCGAGCCTGCTGACTAAGAAACTTCGGCGCGGTCCTTGACACTCATGGTTGCAAGTATTTTGCGACCGCTTGCCCGCGGGAGCGAACCTGTGATTTTTCGTAAATCCGGCGGATGTGCGAATGAACGCTGGCGTAGGCCATGTTGAGCGCCTCGCTGATCTCATTGTAAAAGTAGCCGCGCGCAAGCAACTCTAAAATCTCCTGTCGCGGGGCGACAGGTTGCCGGGCGGGCGATTCAGTCCGCCGGTCTGGTGAAACGATTGCACGATCTTGCGGGCGATGCTGCCGGTCATGGGAGAACCTCCTCGGTGAACCTCCTGGATGGCGTTCAGGAGTTCATCCGGAGGTGTTTGTTTTAACAGGTAGCCGGTTGCTCCAGCCCGGAGGGCCTTGAAAATTTGGTCATTGTCCTCGTAGACGGTGACCATGACGATTTGCATCGCAGGCTCCAATGACTTTAAACGCGCGGCGCACTCGATACCGCTCATCCCAGGAAGGTTAATATCCATCAAGACAACCTGGTAATCGGACAATCCGCCCGTCCAGAGCAAGCCTGCTTGCAACGCGCCTTTGGGTTTTGGAAGCAACGGTTCAAGCAATTCGGGCATCATGTAGGAGATGCTCCTTCGCTCCTGCTCAGGCACTTCATGGAATAGTGTCCGATACACCTTGCCCATTCGCTCGAGCCGCCGCGGGATGAAATATGATTCCGGTTTTTCCTGGACCGCCCGATCAGCCCGCCATTCATATGCCCATGGCGCAATGTCGACCGGTTGGCCCTCGAGCGCGCCGTGCGCGGCAAGGTCACATGTGCCAAGTCCTGGACGGGAAAGTCTACGGCCGCGAATTGAGTGTCGGTTTCCAGCGAAGCGCCTTTAAGAAGACAAAACAGCCAATGATCATTGTACAGGTGCCGACCGTATCGAGGCTCCGCGGCGATGCTATCGATCAATAGGGCGAACAGTAACCCAATTATACAAAGGGCCGAGTGCCGTCAACATCGACGTTTTATTGCGATCTCTTGACTTCTCCGGCATAGGCTGGCAAGAAATCGTCGTTCAAACACGAATCGAAGAAACGTTCTCAGAATCAACAGAAGGACGCCAATAGCGCCATGAACACGGGAACACAGCCTTTCCACAGGAATATGCAATCAAAAACTGAAACCCGACAGCTCTTCACCAAGGCCAACACCAAAGGAGCGCAGAAGTCCCCTCCAGCGAGTCAACCGGGCGCATCGCCCGGTGTTCTGTCCAGTTCTGATGCCGGAACGTCACCGGAACCCACCGGCGAAGACCCCCGCGTGCCCTTTTGCCAGCGGATCTGGCTCTTGACGATTGCAATTGGATATTTGTTCTCCTGGGGAGGACAAGCGCAGGCTGAGTCACCGGCTCTGCAAATGCGCGGAACACCGGATGAACGGAGCGCAATGCGCCAATGGATCGGGCAATGGCTCTTTGTAACAAATCGGCCGCCCAGCGAACCGGTCCGGCCATGGACAGAGGTTCGACGCAGCGATTACCACCTTGGGGTCCGCGAGTCGGTTATAAAGACGCCATTGCGGTTGGGAGGAATGACTTACCCGCACGGGCTGGGCAGCCATTCGACCAGTGAACTCGTGGTCCACCTGGCTCAACCTGCCCAGTCTTTTGAGGCCGTGATCGGCGTCGATGAGAACATGGACACCTCCGGTGGCCGGGGCAGTGTGGTCTTCAAGGTCACGGCGGACGGGAACAACCTCTATACATCGGGCGTGATGCGCGAAGGCCAACCCCCAATCCCGCTGCACCTCGAACTGAAAGGCGCTCGCGATTTTGTCCTCCAGGTGTTCGATGCCGGTGATGGACCCGGCTCGGACCACGGTGACTGGGCGGACGCAGCTATCATCACGCAGGACGGGGCACGACTCTGGCTTGATGAGATTCCGATACTGTCGGGGGAGAATCGCGGATTGGAGGGAGGCATTCCTTTTTCGTTCACCTTTGACGATGAACCTTCTTCACAATTACTCGGCAACTGGAAACGCCATGAAAGCCATGAGCCGCCCGCCAACGGCATCGAGCGGCACACGTTGACCTGGCTGGACGACAAGACGGGGCTCGAAGTTGCCTGCCAGGCAAAGATGTTCAGCGATTTCCCGGCTGTGGAATGGGTGCTGCACTTCAAAAACAC
The DNA here is from genome assembly GCA_023473405.1 of Candidatus Omnitrophota bacterium. Taxonomy (GTDB): domain Bacteria; phylum Verrucomicrobiota; class Verrucomicrobiia; order Limisphaerales; family UBA1319; genus JAMCZD01. The sequence continues at coordinate 25,471 of JAMCZD010000448.1, read as the reverse complement.
ATCCGACCGTAACACGCCGATTCTCCAGGATGTGCAAGTGCTGAATCTCGAGATCGGGCTCGGCAATCGCGAATCCGCTGTCTTCCATTACGCCAATGGCAGCAACGGCACCCCCGATGATTATGCGGAGGTCGACGCCACTCTCGCTCCCGGGCAGAAGATTTCCCTGCCAGGCAACCGTAAGATCGCCCAGGATTTCCTGCCCTATTTTAACCTGGAATGGCGAGGCGGCGGCTTGGTGGGGGCCATCGGCTGGACTGGGCAATGGGAACTGGACGCGCAACGCAACGGAGGCCGTGAATTGGCTCTCCAGGCGGGTCAGCAAATCACCCACCTAAAGCTCCTTCCCGGCGAATCGATCCGCACGCCGCGAATCCTGCTGGTGCACTGGCGGGGCCCCGATCGTTTGCGCGGACACAACCTGCTGCGGCGTCTGCTCGTTGACCACTATGTCCCGCGAGTGAACGGCCGGGTGGTCGTGCCATTAATGTCCCAGATGATGTGGTTCTTGCTCAACGGCGGCAACGAGACCACCGAGCAGACCGAGTTGGCCGCTATCGCCAAGATGCCGGCCATGGGTTTGGAAGCATATTGGCTGGATGCGGGTTGGTTTGAAGGCGGATGGGAAAATGGGATCGGGAACTGGTTCCCCAGAAAAGACCATTTCCCTCACGGACTGCGTCCGCTGGGTGACGCCGCACACAAACTGGGCTTGAAATTTATCGTCTGGTTCGAACCCGAACGTGTAGTCGGCACCAACACCTTGATTGCACGCGAGCATCCGGAATGGCTGCTCTCTTATAAGGGCGGTTCGCCTAACGCGGGGAACTCAGGGGATTTGTTCCACCTGGTGGGAAACGGCGGACGCCTGTTCAATCTAGGAAATCCCGAGGCGCGCCAGTGGATGACCGACCTGCTTTCGAAGTGTATCGACGACTGGGGCATCGACGTTTATCGCCAGGACCGCAACCTGCGACCCTTTATTTATTGGCGCGATAATGACCCGCCCGACCGCCAGGGGATCACTGAGATTCGCCACGTCGAGGGACTCTATGCAATGTGGGACGAATTGCTCCGAAGGCATCCCGGACTGATTATCGACAACGCCAACTGGCGCGGCACCGGCCCGGACCTCGAAGTGCTGATGCGCTCCGCCGGTTCGTGGACGTGCAGCGAAGACTTCGGCAACCTCACCTCGAAACAACCTCAATTGGCTGGACTGAGCCTCTATGTGCCGCTGCATGCCTCGTGCCTGATGTGGGGCGCCGAGCCGTACATGGTCCGCAGCGTCGCCCGCTTTGGGACCTCGGTTTGCTTCGACACGCGCTCTCCGCAGTTCCCGGTTGGTCTCATGAAGCGCGCCAGTGAAGAAGTCAAATCGCTCCGCCAACTATACCTGGGCGATTACTACCCGCTACTCGAAATGGACCTGGACGAGAAGCACTGGTGCGGCTGGCAGTTTGATCGGCCGGACCTCGGTCAAGGATTTGCGATGTTGTTCCGCCGGGCCGCCAGTCCCTACCTGGCATCCGAAATTGCTCTCAAGGGACTGGACCCCGACGCCGCTTACGAGGTGACCTTTGCCGAGACCTATGACGTGAAGGAGAAACGCCGGTTGTCCGGCCGGGAACTCTCACGGCTCCGCGTCACGCTGGAGACCGCGCCGGGAAGCCTGCTGGTGCGATACACAAGGATCAACCATTAGGAGCTTCCAGCACCGCTCCGGCAACTGTCCGAATATTTTTGGAATGAGTGTCCGAAGTCATCGGAATGCGCAACATGACTATTCCCCAATCCGCCGAAGGATTGGACGTTCCTGGCCGGCATGATCCAGTGGGCCCGACACAATGCCTCCATTCTGGCCCGCGCTCTGATGATACTGGGTGGCCCTTACCGCAGTGAGCCATACGCCTATGCCCATTTCGCCGGACAGCGGGGAATCCTGGCGATCCGCAATCCCTTCATTCGACGCCTTGTCACCCAGCCTGACCAAGTCGCGAACGCCACTTCTGCGGGTCCTGTGAGCAATGAAAGACAGAATAAACGATGATGCGATCTCCGTCCGACTCATAAAAAACCTCGAATGGGAACCGCCGGACAAGCGCTCGGCGGAACTCGTCCACTGCGAGCGGATAGAGCTGGGGATGTCGTTGGATGGCGAGCACGCACGCCTCGATGCAGCGCAGGAAATCCTCGCCCAATCCCGGTTCGCGGGCCTCGTACCAACCGTAGGCGTCGGCGACCTCCTGCTCAGCCTCCGGTGTGTAAACGACGCGCTCAATCATGTCGCGCCCGTGCCCGCTGTTTGACCTGATCCCAGGTCCTGCCTGATGAGGGATGCCGCGAAAATCGCTCCTTGCGCTGCCTTAACTCCTCGTGCTTCCACTCCGGCACGGGCAACTGCGCGTCCTCCTCGGCGATACTGTCCCAGAGGTCCTCGACAAGCTGCAGACGCTCGGCCCGGCCCAGCTTGAAGATCGGTGCAAATTCCCTTCTCATGCGTCAAGCCTATCCCTTTGCCGGGAATTGTTCAAGCGCGGCCCTTTGGCTTGTGCGTTGCCTGCACTCGGCACACGGCGCGCCAACGTCCCAGATCAACAACCCCGCGCCACTGGCTGCCGATATGATGCTGAAGCGTCATCGCGGGATTCGATGCATCTGCTTGTTATTTCCTGCTGACCTTTACGGTGCCGGAGGGCTTGCGCGGTTGGATGCGCTCGCACCCGCAACTGGGCTACGACGCCTTGTTTGCCGCCAGTGCCCAGGCCCTCCAGGATCTAGCGGCCAATCCGCAGCGTCTGGGCGCCCAACTGGGGATGCTGGGCGTGTTGCATTCCTGGAACCCGAGGAACTGATCCGCCTCTCGTCATAGGTTACCTCTTCACCCTTGAGCGTCACGCGCTGTTGCTCATCGCTGTGGATGTGGTCGAGGGGCATGTTCTTTCTCTCACATCGAACGCTGAGTGCAGCGATGAGCCGGAGCGCAGCGGAGGCTCATTCGCTCACACGATTGGTTGGACCTCTTCATATTGGATTGAACCTACTAGTCCAGAGGGGCTATGTTTTCAGGCCTCTCCAGCGCCGAAGCTCTGCGGAATGCCTCACGTAGATCATCTTGATGCAATGTTGCCCACTCAATCACCAGACCACGCGCACGCGCCGGTAAATGACCATCGATGAATGCCAGCGTCTCGATATCAATCGTCGCCCTACACCCCGCGTAAATTGCGTGAAAATGCGGGGGAGGATGATCTCCATAGTACATATGAATGACAATGCCGTAGAACCGGGAAAGTTCAGGCATGGGCCGAAATCCTTCGAAGAGCGGGGAGCACCTCCTCAGGAGATTTCCCGGTCAAGCGCATGTAAAGAAGATCAGGGCAGAGGTCAATCTCTCCCGGCCACTCCGCCGCCCCCGCCTCAGTAGGGCGAGCCTGATCAAAAACTCCCGACTCCAGCCATGCAGAGAATACTCCTCTCCCCGCCAAATCGGATAAATCGACCTCGCCCGTAACACCATCCTCAAACCGCAAAAACAACCGGAATCCCGGACGCGGACTTAATTCGAGAATTTTCATGACGCCAAAAGGTTACCATTGTCACCGCCGTACGTCGAGATAGCTCTTGGTCCAACGGCGGCTGTTGACCGGCGCCGATCCGTCCGGAGCAAGCTTGCTTGCGCAGGACGTGCGGTGTACGGTCCAACGATCGAACTGAGCGACGCGGGCTGCCCAGCGCGTCCGCATTGGCAACTGACGTCGCCCGCCCGCGTTCGCTCCAGTGATCTTGTTCGCCATTTCGTTTCAACCTCATCCGGACAGTTTCTCATCCAAATAGTGTAGCAGCGACCTCGCCGCGTTGATGAACAACCTCGCTTCTGGCGCATCCAACAGCGCTTCGTTTGGGTGTGCCATGCTTCCCCTATCGCGAGCCGGATTGAGGGCGTCAACCACTTTGCACAGCGCCCGAAGGACCTTCAACACTGTCTCCTGATGCTCCCCAAGGCTCTGGAGCCGCGGATGATACTGCCGAATCAGGCTGAACAACTCCGTGATGCCAGGGTCCTTGCCAACGCTGATCTGCGCGTCAGCGCAAACCGTCTTCGGGTATCCGTGCAGGGCAGTATGCACTCGATCAACCGCGCTGGGCGGTCCAGTTGTCTTGAGAAGGACTTCGGCGTCTGCGATAGAGCGTTCGACGACTCGGCATGTGACGCGGAGAGTCGGCGGCTTGACCGATACGGTGGTCCCCGATACCGAAATCATCTCATCCAGGCGGCAATGCTCGCACCATGGGACGTCATTCTCGTGTTCCTCCCGAATCAACTGAGCGTCGAGTTTCGTGCTCAAGCCGGTCTTCTTGCGCATGGCTTCGGAGAGGTCAGACATCGCCGCGCGGCAACCGGCGTCGAAATGATGGAACTTCTTGCCATCGGCCTCGACCCTGAAGTAGCCAAGTGTCGGAACAATGAAGAAGTACGTCCTGATACAGTCCGGGACAGCTGAACCGTTGTCGAGTTTCATCGTCCCCCGCGTGCTTAAGGCGAGGATCGACACTCCGTAGCGTTTGAGTTCCTGGAGGGGTTAGGTGATACCGTCGAGGTAGCTGCTTACGAGTTCAGCCTCATCGGCACCGATGTACTGCATGTCCTGAAAGATCGCATCGACCAGGTGGCGGATTGTCGGCTCGTATTCTTCCCTGAAAAAAACCAAGTGTGGCACAGCATGATCGTGACCGCCCACGAATGGCCGCATATCCGTCGGCGTGGATATGACCGCTGCATTCATTGTGTCATTTCATGCCGAACAGTATTTATTGGCTTGAACTGGGATACCCTGAACAAACTAGATTTTTTGGTTTCATTGAGACATATTGACTCAGTTTTGGTTTTGAATCAAGGAGATAATGGCGGTCCGCAGGCGCCGTCAAAATCGTTGAAACAGCCATAGAAACAGAATACGATTGCAGCCTGGAATGAGACGAGACTTTCTCCTTCGGTCAAGCCGTTCACTTCGTGCGATGCACCTGGGACGGACTGTGTGTGATCAACTCCGCCCGATGTATGGCGCCCTCCTGTTTGCCGCCGTTCTGTTATGCCTGGTTCAACAGTCTCCAGGAGCAGAAGCGGAGAATTACCTGTCGCGCCTCCATACCTCCATCGCGCTGACCCGGTCGAACCTGGCAACACTGGCAGAATCCTCCGATCACGCTGCCAATGAATTCGTGGCGGGAAGAAATCTCTGGGTAGCGGGTCGGCAGGCTGATTTCCTTGCCGAAGCGTGTGGTCGTGCCGGCGGTTTGATGCCAATCGCTCCCTTGGGCCGGCGAATTCCCGCCAAGCACGATGTAATCCTCTATGCTGTGCCAGGTTTGCTGGGGCCCAAGGACCTCGAGGTCATCGATCAATGGCAAAGGGGAGGTGCTACGGTAATCAAGTTCAGCTCCGCAGCCGGACTCTACAAGAGCCGTTTCCCTATCGACACCGTCGCTAATGTCGTGGACCTGTGGACTTGGACGGGGGAATTTACTGCGGCATGCACGCGGCGGGGAAAGATGCCGGTCTTCTACCAAAGCTACGGATTGCCTGGAGGTCCCGAGCGGGGAAAGAAATACCAGGGGAAAGAGTTCCATGAGGATTTGACTATCGAGCCCGTCCCTGCCGGGGTTTTAGGGCGGGCTTACCTGGACCGGATTGAATCGATGCTGGGAGATATACGCAACACTCAAATGCCCAAAATCATCCAGGCAGCCCGATGGTGGAACCAGGCAACCTCGGTGACGGCACTGGTCACCGGCCACATGTTCCCTCGTCACGCTCAAGACCCGCGCACCATCGCCCTGGCCAGTTTCGCCGCAGTTCCCGCTTGGGAAGACAAAGACCTTCTCGACGTCGGCCACCCACCACAACTTGTCCTGTATGTCGGTTATCAGTTCGCTCCTCAAAAGCTGGTAGACCAGGCCAAAGCCATGAAAGTGAACCTTGTCTATTTTGACGTCCAACCGGCCCAACCCCCGGAACCCGCCGACAACATACTCTACATCAATCCCGCATGGCCCTTGACGGATGCCTGCGTAACTGTTCCTGGCTATGACATTCCCATCCTGCCCGCCAGTGGAGTAATTCAGGCCGCCATTTACTGGTCGATCGCCTCGGAGCGGAGTCCGTAGCCAAAGGCTGACATTGAGCCTGCGTCATTGCACCGGGGGTTTGTCGATCAACGGGAACGGGAATTCTTTCGAGGGTATGTGCTGCTCTGCCACCCGTTTTTCAAGTTCCGCAACCCTCTCCGGGTTCGCCTGGGCGACATTGTCTTTTTCGGACGGATCGGTGGCGAGATTGTAAAGCTCGGTGGTTGGTGAGGCCGGTTTCTTTGGCGTGCCAATCAGGTGTTGCCTGACCAGTTTCCAATCGCCGACGCGCATCGCCAACTGCCCGCCGCCACCGGGAAATTCACGATACAGGAACGGGCGTGGCGGTTGTGTACCGCCGAGCAAAGTAGGGACCAGGCTGACCCCATCCAGGCCTTTCGGCACCTTGTTTGACGCACCGGCCAACTCCAGCAAGGTTGGAAACCAGTCCTCGAAACCGGATACAAAAGTTGAGGTCGTGCCGGCGGGAATATGCCCCTTCCATCTCACAATGAGCGGCACCCGGATGCCCCCTTCATAAACGTCTCCCTTGTAGCCGCGAAGCTCACCGGTGGAATGGAAGAAGACAGGATCGAAGCCGGACAACGGAAACACAGCGCCGTTATCGGAGGTGAAAATGAAGATTGTGTTCTCTTCAAGCCCAAGACTCTTCACCAATCGCACCATTTTCCCGATGTCACGGTCCATGCGCGTAACCATCGCCGCATAGGCAGCGTGAGGGTATTGTTGCGGCAGATACCAGTTTCCGCCAACGTAAGGCCGGTCATCGAGTTTGCCCCGGTATTCTTCGAGCGAATCCTTCGGCACCTGCAATGCCAGGTGGGGCACCGTCGTCGGATAATAAAGAAAAAACGGTGTGTCCTGGTTATCACGGATGAATTTGAGCGCCCGTTCACGGCATAAATCCGGCGCATACTGTTGCCCGATGAAACGGGCATAGCTGGCCGAATCGTTCGGGTCCGCGCCGGGGCTAAGCGACAAGTCTCCCTTTTCGGAGACGTTCCCGTTGCCGGTCAATATAAACTTGCCCTCATCTTCATCCAGGTATTGCGGATAATAATTGTGCGCATGCCGCTGGCAGTTGAATCCGAAGAATTGGTCAAAACCGTGCTTGAGCGGATCCCCCGGCGAACCGCCGCCGCCGAGTCCCCACTTGCCAAAAGCGCCTGTCACATAGCCGGCTGATTTCAATGCCCCGGCGATGCTTGGCTCGGTAACCGGCAGCGGAAGCTGGCCTTGAAATGAATACCAGGAGCCGATTTCATGGTTGTTGCGGACATACCCATGACCCGGATGCCGACCCGTAATGAACTCGCAACGCGAGGGTGCGCACACCGGATTTCCGGCGTAATGCTGCGTGAACTTCATGCCCTCGCGGGCGAGTTGATCTAGCGTGGGCGTGTGGATGATCTTCTGTCCGAACGGCCCAATGTCGCCATAGCCCAAATCATCGGCGAGAATGAAAATAATGTTGGGCTTCTTTGCCGGCACAGCGGCATGCAGGCTGAAAGCGAACAGACCGACAAGCAATAATTGCAGGATGTTTTTCATGTGAGATCGTTTTGGTTGATTGTTGTTTGGCGGCACTTTGGTTCAACAATGAAAGCAACCGATGTTCCCCGCCGACGTCGCACTGAACAAGAGCATGATCCTTCCGCCCGCTCGCTCTTGCTCAATCCTAAGGCTTCCCGCCCAATTTCCTGGAACTTCATGCGGACATCATACCGACGCCGGTCTCGCCGCACAACCCCCGGTACCCGAATCGGGACAGAGGAATTATGATAGAAGAATTATTACAAAGGAATGGGGACAAGGGAATAAAGCCGGTAGATTCCTCTGTCATCCGTTGTTAAAAACGTACCGCTAAGGAAGGCGGGAAAACAGGAAAGAAAAACCGCTAATGGACGCTAATAAACGCTAATCGACCCTTTCCCCCTGGACTACAAGACCACTGACCGCTGACTCCTGACCCCCGTCTCTCCCCCTTACCCTAATCAACCACGGATTTCACGGATCACGCGGATTGAAAAGAAAAAACAGAAGCTAACGAAGATCACGAAGAAAGCACTGTCATCGTCCGTTCCCCAGTCTTCTGACCTCTGACTGCTGACTCCTGACTGCTGATATTCCCAAATTCCTCTGTCCCCATTCCTGTGCGGGGATTCCCAGCTGCGGCGTGCTATTCTTCGGTCAAATCCAGGGCCGAGTTCTGCGGGAATTCAAGGTATTTCACCACACCGTCCAGCCAGTAGTCCACCTTGACCTTCAGCGTCTTCTCCACACCGGGTGCACCCTCGCCGAACAGGTCGGAGTAGGAACCTAGGGACGTCACGAGGCGGTTGTGGTATTTCGCCTGGACCTTTTCCGTCACGTCGGTTTGGGCAGCGGTCCGCACGTTGGTGTATGCCCGGATTTTCAAGGCCGTTGCATCGCCGTTGTGGGAGCCGGCGTTGTCCAGGACGAAGTCCAGGTGTTGGCCAACCTTGCCGGACGGCAATCGCAAGATAAACTCAGCGGTACCGCATTTGCCGACCGTCAAATCGCTGGTGTTGAAGGTGCCGAGGACATCGTGCCGTGTGTCGTCGTTCCAGCGGATGACGCGGACTTGGACGCCGTTGCCCAGGTCCGAGAACAGCGTACCGCACAGGGTGACGTCCTTTTTTTGCACGTCGGACGAGGGCGTCCAGCGGAAAACGTTGTAGCACGCCGTATCGGAAATCGGGTGCGTGTAGAGGAAATTCTTCCGCTCGGGAGCGGACAGCACCTGGTCGAACATTTGTTCGGTGTAATGCCTCCGCCACGAGTCCTCTTGCCGGTCGCTGGGGGCGTAGTTCGACACGAAACCGAGTTCATCGTCCTGGTTTTCCAGCCCATAGGCGTAACCCAGCGGCGAGCCAAACGCCTTGAATTGCGAGTTCAGCGGCTTCACCTCGCCGGCGGCAGCGGTAGACAACAGCCCACCGTTCTTGCAGTTGTAAAACGCCCAGCGCCCGCCCGTAGCGTCGGGAAAATCCGCTTTCACACCGGTTTTGCCGCCCGGGTTGACGTAATCGGCCGCCAAATCCGCGACGACATCGCCCCGGACCTCGAACATCGCTTTAAGATCGCCATCCGCCTTCGGCCCGTACAACGCCTTCAGCACGTGTGCATTAACGAACTCGTTCGGCCAGGACACGATTTCGTCGTCTGTCAACCGCACAGGCGCCGTGTCCTCAATTGTCGGCACGCGGAAATACACATCCTGACTGCTGGGATCGATAAATTCTGTGAGAATCACATCCACCTTTTCGCCGGTGCATTCCGGATTCAGCCAAGCCTTGGCGAGGGCTTTCAGACCGTTCGGGCGAATCGAATCATCTCTCACCGGTTCGGCGATGGATGCCGGATCGATGACGAGGTTCCGCGGTTCGGGGCACTCGGCGAGCAGTGCGGCGTTTTGAGCTTTGCCAACCGAAAACACCACCGGGCCGCGCAAGAGCGCCACATGGCCATCCTGGACCGCCCGACCGCGCAGGAACCGCCACTCCATAGGCATCGAAATCTTCACCACATCGCCCTCTTTCCATGTCCGGTTCAACACGTAACACCCAAGTTTCTGCCCCAGCGGGTTGATCGTCACCGGCGCCTCGTCGTTCACCCGCAGCGTGATTGTTTCGCACCATCGCGGTGTGCGGAACTGAAAGGGGAACGCCACGGGACTCGGGGTGGAAAACGTCAGCTTAACGTCGCCGTCGTTCGGGTAGGCGGTTTCCTGGAGAATTGTGACAGTCTGGCTTTTCACGTCGAAGGCCTTCTTCGAACGGGTGAACAGATTCAACGCGATTCCGCCCTCCGGTGTCCGGTAATACACCTTCTGCGGCAATTCAGCCACGGCTCGGCGATAATTCCCGTTGCAGCAGAACGTATCGATTGTCTGGAACTGGCGCTGGCCGGTAAACGGGGTGAAGTAGCAGATTCGGCGTCCGTCGGGCGAGTTGGCGGCGAACAGGGCGTTATAAATGGTACGCTCGAGCAGATCGCCGTAGCGCATATCCCCCTCCATCCGCATCAGGCTGTCGATCCAGCGCAGCACATAGGCTGTAACGCACGATTCTCCGATGGCACCGCGCCCGTTCTGGTTGTAGGAGAATTGCTCGCCGTCGGAGCACGAGCCGGTGACCAGCATGCCGCCCTCACCCTTCTTGAGCAGTTCGTTTCGCATAAACCGGCTCATGTTCAGGAGATTGTCTTCACCCGTCAGGCGGTACAATTCAGTCTGCGCGTAGCAGCGCGCGAGCATCACGTACACATGGCGTGGGGGGTGGCTGAAATCCTGCTCCCATGTCCGCAAGGAGGCAAGTTTGACCTCCCCTCTGTTGTTCCCGTGCGGCACGTTGGCGGCGAAATCGAAGTAACGCTTGTCGCCCGTCACGCGGTAGAGTTCCAACATCCCTTCGGGCAGACCAGCCGTGCAGATCAGGCCCGGGTCGTAGCATGGATTCTGGGGCGTGGGAAACGTCTTGAGGATGTAGTCGCCCATGATTTTCGCGTCGGCCAACGAGTCGGGATTGCCCGTGCAGCGGTAATTCCGCACGAACGCAAGGTTGATATATTCCTGCTCGTGGAGAATCCAATTGATGTAGTCTTGCAGGTTTCCCGGCTCGACCTTCCAGAATCCGATGTAGCCGTCGGCGTCGCGGGATTTCACCAGTTCATCGATGATGTACTGGGTGCGTGCGGCGACTTTCGGGTCTCCCGTATAGGCGGTGAAAAGGCTGCCGGCGTCGAACACCTTGCCAATGCCATAATAAACGTGGCTCGCGCCGCCGCGGTCAGTGCGGTGGAGAAAATGATTGAGCCACCCGTCGTCCAGATCGATCACCATGTAGTTTTTGTAGATCAGGCTCTGGATGCGGCGGTCGATTTCCCCGCCGAGTTCCCGTTGGCTCAGCGTCACGCGGCTGAGTTTGTCCGGCACCCGAGGCTTGACGACATCGAGCGTTTCATCGGCTGTGATGGATGGCGCCGCGAACAGGCCGCATAATAGTATGAGGATCGCTATTTTCATGGTTAGGCTCCACGGTAGGTTCAATGCCGGATTCTCACTTCTCGTGTGTTTGTGCATAGCTCAATAATGGCTTTTCATATCTGATGATCTGAATACGCAGCAGATAACAGCATTCTCGGCGGGGCTTCAAGAAATTTCAGCCAAAACAATTGTTAATATGTGTCCCTTATATTCTTGCTTGCCTTTCCCGGCTTCGGCGCCGCCGGGGATTTCGGATTGCCACGCGAGAGCCCCCGATTCATCCCCATATATCGCTTGGGGAAACAGGAAACAAAGAGAGGTAAGATGCATTTCCTTCCTTCCTGTTTTCCTCAGGGACGAAGAAAACGGGCCTTGCCGGGTCCGACCATCGATTATTAGCCGAGCCAGTTTATCAGTTCAATTGCCATTCCTCATGGACTGATCTCGCCTTCCGGCTGCGTAGGCCTCGAACACCTTTCGAATCTCATCGCGCACACGCCGGAACACCGCCAACTTCTCTTGCTCCGTTCCAGAGGCCTTCGCCGGATCATCAAATCCCCAGTGATGCCGATTCACCTGTCCCGGGAACGCCGGGCAGGCCTGGTCTGCATCGCCGCAGACCGTGATCACCGTCTCCACCGGCCGCTGCAAAAGCTCGTTCAGGTGCTTCGAACGATGGCCCGAAATATCGATGCCGATCTCGTTCATCACCTGTACCGCCAGCGGATGCACATAACCGGCCGGTCTCGATCCGGCGCTCTGCACATCCAGCAATTCGCCGGCCGCCGCTCTCAGCACTCCCTCAGCCAATTGGCTCCGGCACGAATTCCCGGTGCAGAGTATGAGGACCGTTGGTTTCATCTCCCGCAATTCCGCCTGCACAATTCCACCGGGTCAAGCGCCAGCCCAAACAGCTCCGTAATATGGCAGACGCACACCTTCCCGCCCCGCAGGGCCGGCAGCATTCGGACCCGGTTCTTGTCCGCCAGCGTCTTGGTGATAATCAAGAACTCGCGCATAGCCATATTTGTACTGGTCCCCAGGCTGTGGGACAGAGCACGCTCTGTTGCCGCGCTCGCGTCTTGCCCCAGGCCAAAATCGCACTTGGCAGCGTGTGCTCAATCCCGCGGTCTGGGGAGCAAGTGCATCTGCGGGCATGGTAACCGCGAAATATCTGCAAGAAAAGGAAATTGCACCGCGGATTACGAACCAGAGGCCGTTCTCGCCGATGAGCGAGACCGGCAGCGGCTTTTGCTGGTCCCCGAGATAAGCGGCGGATTTGACTCGACCGTTGGTACGGCCTTCTTCTACCATTCGCCCAATTTATGCAATCTAGTGTCCGTCCAATTTCGCCGGCAGTTTCCCGCCGCTCATTTCTAAAAACGTCGGCCGTGCTCGCTGGAGGGGCCCCGCTTTTTGCGGAAGCGGTCAAAGCGCAATCGGCCGGAGGAAATGCTCCGCTCATGGCCTATGTGGGCACATACAGCTCTCCGCTCCGCGATATGCCGCCGACCCAGGTGGATTTGCCGCCTGGCAACGGTCGCGGCATTCACCTGTTTCAGGTGGACCGCACCACCGGGGCCGTGACGCCAAGCGGTGTCTATGAATTGGGAACGAGCCCGAGTTGCCTGGCTTTGAATGCCGCCGGCACCCGCCTGTATTCTACCAATGAGACGGACCTGGTAGGCGAAGGCAACCAGGGCACGGTCAGCGCCTTCGCGATCAACCGTATTGACGGTCAGTTGACCCTGCTCAACACCGTCCGGTCCGGCGGGGCGGGGCCAACCTATGCGAGCATTCATCCATCGGGAAGATTTGTGCTGGTGGCCAATTATTTTAGCGGCGGCGTGGCGGTGTTGCCGATTCTGCCCGATGGCCGCCTGGGGACGGCCACGGATATCAAGCACGATAGCGGCGCGGTCGGACCGAAAAAGGCCACTCACGCGCCGCCGGGTAGTTTCGCGTTCAGCGGCCACGAGCGAACGCATGCGCACATGATTGAGGCTGACCCCTCGGGACGTTTCGTATTGCACGTCGATTTGGGGCTGGACCGGATTTTTGTCTGGAAGTTTGACGAGGACAGCGGCGTTCTGATACCCAACGAACCCCACGCCGTCTCGCTTCCGCCGGGTGATGGGCCACGGCATTTCTTCTTCCACCCCAACGGACGTTGGTGCTACTCGCTCCAAGAGGAAGGCTCCAACATCGTTCTATTCGACTATGACGCCGCGAATGGGCGGCTAGCGTCGCGGCAGACCATCTCCAGTCTGCCGCCCGGTTTCGCCGGCAGCAATTTCTGCTCCGAGATCAAGGTATCTGGCGATGGGCGGTTCGTCTATGCCGGCAACCGCCTGCATGACAGCATCGGTATATTCTCGGTCGGTAATAATGGGGAGTTGACATTCGTTGGCGATGAATGGACACGCGGCAACTATCCACGGAGCTTTAGCTTCGATCCGACCAGCCAGTTCCTATATTCCTGCAACCAGCGCGGCGACAACATCGCGGTTTTCCGCGTGGACCGCAACACCGGCCGGCTGGTTTTCACCGGCCACTACATCCCGGTCGGTAACCCATCGATCATTGTATTCCTCGACCTCGCCAAGGCAGCATAACGCCACCACCGCTTACCTCCCCATATAGTCTATGCGACCTCTATACACTCTAGCCCTGCTGGTTTCGGCTTTAGTAACCGCCGTGCCCTTCGCCAATGCGCAAGTCCCCGCCCCCGACACCTCCTCGAGATTGAATTATCCGCCGGCGCATCGGGATTCCATCGTGGACACCTATTTCGGCACCCGGGTCCCCGCGCCCTACCAGTGGATGGAGGACATTGACAGCCCGGCGGTGCGGCAATGGGTCGAGGCGGAAAACGCGCTCACGTTCGCTTACCTGGATAAAATACCGGTCCGGAACTGGATCAAGGCCCGGCTCACCACGCTCTGGAATTATGCGCGCGAGAGCACGCCTGAGATGGTCGGCGGCGGTCGGATATTTTTCAGCAGGAATGCCGGCCTGCAAAACCAATCGGTGGTGTTCGTCCAGGACTCGCCCTCTGCGGAGCCGCGCGAACTGCTCGACCCAAACAAACTCTCTCCGGATGGTTCAGTTGCACTGCTGGGCTACCAATCCTCTCCTCGCGGCCTGTACCTAGCCTACAACCTTTCGCAAGGTGGCTCGGACTGGCTCACCATTCGCATCCGCGATGTGGCAACCGGCAAGGACCTGCCGGACACTATCCGTTGGGTGAAATTTTCGGATATTGCCTGGACCGAGGACGGCAAAGGCTTCTTCTATTCGCGATACCCGGAGCCGCCCGCGGGCCAGGCCATCACCGAGCGAGTCATCGACCAGAAGCTTTACTATCACCGGCTGGGAACCGAGCAGAGCGCCGACGCCCTCATCTATGCCCGTCCGGACCTGCCGGAGTGGACCATCGGCGGCAGCGTTACCGAGGATGGCCGCTACCTCTTCGTTTATCTCCAAAACGGCACCGCGCCTCAAAACGAACTCTTCTACTTGGACCTGGGTGACCCCCTCAAACCCTCCGTCTCGGGAACACCACAACCTCTTTACACGAAGAACGACGCCGAATACCGCGTGATTGGCCACGCCGGAACTACCATTTACATCCAAACGACCCTCGATGCGCCCAGGCGCCGCATCGTCGCCGCCAGCCTCGACCAACACGATCCCGCCAACTGGCGCGTCCTGGTGCCGGAAGGCGAGGGGGTAATTCAGGGCGCGGCGATGGCCGGCGGACGAATCCTCGTGGATTACCAGATCATCGCCAAGAGCCGGCTTGCGCTCTTCTCGATCCAAGGCAAACCCGAGGGCGAACTCGCTCTGCCGGCGATCGGTTCGGTCAGCGGCATTTCCTCGCGCAACGATTCACCGACCGTTTATTATGGTTTCACCTCGTTCCTCTACCCCGAATCGGTGTATCGCCACGACCTCGAGCACGCCGCGACGCAAGTGTTCTTCAAACCCGAGGTTCGCTTTGATGCCTCTCCCTACAGTCTCGAGCAGGTCTTCTATCCCTCCAAGGACGGCACGCAAATCCCGCCCTGGATGCCAAGCCGCCGGAACGTCAAACTCGACGGCAACAACCCAGCCATCCTCTACGGTTACGGCGGTTTTGACATCACCATCACCCCGCGGTTCAACCCGATGCTGCCGGTCTGGCTCGAGCTTGGCGGCGTTTATGCGGTGGCCAACTTGCGGGGCGGCGGCACCTATGGCGAGACCTGGCACGAAGCCGGCATGCTCGGCCGCAAGCAGAATGTGTTTGATGATTTCGCCTGGGGCGCCAAATACCTGATCGCGCGGAAGTATACTTCGTCCCGGCGGCTTGGCATCCAGGGTTACTCGAACGGCGGTTTGCTCGTCGGCGCGAGCATCACCCAGCATCCGGACCTGTTCGGCGCCGCCTACGCCGGCGCCGGCGTCCTGGACATGCTCCGTTACCAGCGATTCTCGGGCGGTGCGCTCTGGGCCCCGGAGTACGGAACGTCCGATAACGAGCAGGCCTTTCACTGGCTCTATACCTACTCGCCCCTGGCCAATCTAAAAAAAGGCGTCTGCTACCCTCCGACCATTATCACGACGGCCGACCATGACGACCGAGTCGTGCCGAGCCACTCCTACAAGTTCGCCGCCGCTCTCCAGCATGACCAGGGCTGCAACAACCCGGTGCTCATCCGGGTTGAAACCAAGACCAGTCACGGCTACATGCCCACCGATAAGCGCATTGCCCAAACCGCCGATGTCTGGGCGTTCCAGGCATACAACCTGGGTATCCACCAACCACCCCAGGCAGCCTCCCCTGCTCTCTCGCATCCCTGATGGGGAGCGCCAGCCGGAGGGTTGCGACCTGCGGACATCCGAGGGGCGGGAGCGTTTCATTCAGCAGGACCTGCTGCACAAGACCGGCGCGAAGTGCGTGGGAACGGTGGCTGAGATTTTGGCGGAGATGCTGGAAGGAATTTCGTTTGATGTGGTTGCCTGATTCGGGCGTAATAGGGCCGATGAAGAATTCCAAAACGCCCGCCCGATCGGGGCCTGGTGTTACCGACGTATTTCCAAAGCATCGCCTTGATCTGCCGGCGCGAATCCTGGTGTTGGCGCTGGGTTTATTGGGATGCCTGCCTGGCCGGATTAGCGCGGTCGAGGTAACGGATTTGCCATTGCTTGCTCCGGACATATCCACCTACCAGGTGTCCAGCCATAACAAGCAAGGTTTGAACGGCGACGGCGGCTACTGCCTTTACGACGCCCCTCCTGATTCTGCCAGCAACTCGGAAACCAACGCCCGGCGCGCGGTCCTCTTCGACGCGATAGGCCCTGGCTGCGTCCGAACGTTTTGGGGTCTCGGCGAGCACGACATTTGGATCGAACTGGACGGAAAGGTAGTCGTCGATGCCGCGCAGGATGACTTTTTCCAGGGACGCATCCCCGGTTTCCCGCTTCCGTTGGTAAGGAAAGCGCTGGTGGCCAGCGGTCCCTGGAAGTGCGTCTCGCACTGGTCCTTTGTCCCGCTCGGTTTTCGAGAGAGATGCCTTATCACCACTCGCCACCCCAGCCCTTTCTACCACGTGATCGCCGAGCGGTATCGGAATCCCGCCCTGGTAACGCCGTGGAGCCGCGACCAGGACCTCTCGGCATTGAAGTCGGACTGGACGCAAATTGGCAGCGACCCGAAGCATTGGGCCGGGCTTGAGGAGGTTTCGGGGCTGGCGAGTCTCGCCCCGGGCGCCTCGACAAACCTCTTAGACCTCAACGGCGCGGGGGCGGTGGCCTCCATCCGGATCAGGATTCCCCTGGCCAAGGACGCCATTCAATCGCTCTGGCTGGTTATGTCCTGGGATGGCCAGGCAAAGGACGTTGAAGCCCCCCTCGGTTTTTTCTTCGGGGCTGGCGTGCGGTGGCAGGACATTCCGTCTCTATGCTTTGGGATTCGTGGAGACGAAGGCTACTCCTATTTCCCAATGCCGTTCTGGAAAAGCGCGCGCATCCGGCTCGAGAATCGCGGGACCAAATCGGCCGCGCAAATTGGCTTCCGCGTGAGCTGGCGGTCCGAACCCTACGCCGAAGAGCGGACGGGATACTTTCGCGCCTGGTATCATGAGGGGTCAACCACCCGCGGGCGCGACTGGATTTTCCTCGATACCAAGGGGCAAGGCCAGTACGTCGGCGTGGTGCATCGGCTCATAGGCGGGCACTACTGCGAGGGCGACATCCGCTTCTACATCGATGGCAGCCGGTCACCGGCCTTTTACGGGACAGGCACGGAAGATTACTATCACCAAGCCTGCTGGCCGAACTCGGATAACCACACCCCGTTCCACGGGTGCGTGGGGGATGTTGTAGCCGAGGCCGAACGCGCGGGAAACGGCAAGACCTTTTATGACTTTCCCGCCTGCTATTACCGGGTCCACCTGGAAGCGCCCGTGCGCTTTTGCAGCGCCATCCGCTGCGGCATCGAGCATGGTGGCGTCAACGACACCGACAGCCGCTACGCCAGCCTCGCCTTTTGGTATGCGCGCGACCCCATCGGCCTGGTCCAGAGCGATGCCGTCTCGTTCTCCGGCCCGGACGTCGAAACGCTTCAAAACTATTTCGAAGGTGACGATGACGATGTTCTGGTCAGAGCTGACATCCTCAAAACCACAGATGCGGTGACCCGGGTCCTCCGCATCAATCCGGCGAATTCGGGGGTGCGACTGCGCCGCGTGCTGGACCAGTCAGCCGGTCCTCAAGGCGCTTTCGTATTCGTGGACGATACCCCGGCAGGCACCTGGTATGACCCGGATCGGAACCCCTGGAAACGCCTGGCCGAGAGCGATCTTGAACTTCCGCCGAAATTGACGCGTGGAAAGAGCTCGATTCGAGTCAGATTCGTGCCGCGGGAAGTTCCCTGGACAATCGGGGAACTGCGCGCCTTATCGCATTTGAATAAAGCAAAGTAGCATCGAACGCCAGTTCGATCATTCTTGGCACCTGGTTTCGGACGAATTAACCGGAAGAAAACGCTGCCGATAACCGCAAACCAATTAAGGTTTCACGGTGCGGTAGAATACCAATGGTTAAGGAGTGGCGGCGCGGTAAAAGCGAGATGGCCCATTGTCCTCCGTGCTGGCGGAAAAGGCAACCTTGCCCTGATCATCCGAGCGGACTGTGGTGAACAAGGTCCAGTTTACCAGATCGCTCGAGGTTTCAATTTGGTAATCGCTCGAGGGTTTCAGCAACATCTCAACCTGAAGCGCATCAGGTGAATCCCTGGTGACTCTAGGGGCCGGCATTAACTCAAATGCGCCAATGTCGCACCCCGGGCCGACGGGCCGCGGCAGCCGTTCCAGCCGGTTTCGTAATGTCGATTTCCGCGGGTGGTTCAACGCTTGCGCGTCCAACTTTGCTCGATCTCCTCCAGCGATCGGCCCTTGGTTTCAGGCACGAGCGCCAGCACCAACGCCACGAGCGCCACGCAGAAGGCGGCATAGACATAAAACGGAAAAGCGTGATTGAACTGCTTCACGAACCAGGAGTCTCTCGCGTCCATCATCGGGAAGGTCTGCGTGACGGCATAATCAGCGGTCCACAGAAAGAACGTGGCGAGGCCAAGGGCGCGTCCGCGCACCGCTGTGGGGAAGATTTCGGACAGGATCACCCAAGTCACCGGGCCGACGGACAGCCCGAAACACGCGATGTAAAGGATGATGAGGAACAGCATCCAGTTGCTCGCTGTGGCGGGATTGGTGCCGACTTGAGCCATCAAACCCATGGCGGCGAGGCTGATGCCCATGCCGGTCGTGCCCAGGAGCATCAGCGGCTTGCGGCCCCATTTGTCCACGGTCGCAATCGCAACCACAGTGAACAACACGCAGGACCCGTTGATGACAATCTGCGTCAGCAGGCCGGCATCCACACCTGTCTTGGCGCTCATGGTCTTGAATATAGTGGCGCCGAAATACAGGAAGACGTTGATGCCGGTCACCTGCTGCAGGATGGCGAGCAGAACCCCGATGAACAACGGACGCTTCAGTTTGGCGGCAAACAGTTCGCCCCACGAACCCTGCGCTTGCGACATCGCGGCCTTGATGCGGTCGAACTCCCCGGCGGCGAATGCCGGTCCGCCGACCTTACCCAAAATGCACCGCGCCCTGTCCTCGTGTTTTTTCTCGATCAGCCAACGCGGGCTTTCGGGCAATGGAATCAGCAACAGGCCGAACAGGAGTGCCGGCACGATGCCCGTGCCGAACATCCAGCGCCAGCCGGAATTGACGAGCCAAGCCTGTATCTCAGGTTCCGCGGGGTCGCCCCTGGAGTGCGCGATGAAGTAATTGATAAAGGCGGTGGCGGCAATGCCGATCACGATGGCGATCTGGTTCACCGCAACCATGCGCCCGCGAAGGTGCGCCGGCGTGATTTCCGCAATATACATCGGTGTCGAGATGGAAGCGATGCCAATGCCTAGGCCGCCAATGAGTCGGAAGAATATGAAGGTCCAGATGTCTCGCGGCAGGGCCGTGCCGATGGCGGAGGCGAGAAACATCGCGGCCGCGAGAAACATCGCCAACCGGCGCCCGAAGCGGTCCGAGATTGGTCCGACCATCAGGACGCCCGCCGCGCATCCGACCAGCACGCAACCGGACGCCCAGCCTTTCATAACGTCGTTGAGCCGGAAACACGCGGTAAGCGGCTCGATGGCGCCGGAGATTACGCCGGTGTCATAGCCAAACAGCAGGCCTCCCAGCGTGGCCACCACGCAGATGGGCAGCAGGTAATGCCAGTTGGCTTGAACTCGGGATTGCAGTTGGGTTGGTATGGCGGTTCCTTTGTTTTGATGATTCCAGGCGTTCGCGGGGGATCACGAACCTGGCCGGCTAACCGCCTGTTTCCGGGCGGGTTCGAGCGGGCCAATTGCGGGACGAACAATTTTTTTCATACGTTGGCTTATATCGGTTCTCTTCTTTACACAGAAAGCCGGACGGCCGCAATATCCTTCGTGGCGCGCTTGCAGGAAGGGAGTTGACAAGGATTCGTTCACCTGTATCAATCATACGTTTGAATGATTTATGCAGGCAGAAAGCGCATCAAAACGGGGGATGGAGGAAGAGCCTCTGGGCGCAACCCGCGAGAGGGTGTTGGACGTCGCTGAAAGGCTATTTGCCGAGCGCGGCCTGGATGCGGTGTCGATCCGGGACATCACGGGGGAAGCGGGCGCCAATCTTGGGGCCATCAACTACCACTTTGGCACCAAGGAAAAGCTGATCGGAGCGGTATTTGAGCGCGGGATTTCCTCGGTTTCTCAGCAGAGACTCCTCGCCTTGGAGGCGGTGGAAAAAGCGGCTGGAGACAAGCCCCCGACACTTGAGGCGATTCTCGAAGCGATGTTCCGCCCCGCAGTCGAGCGGGCGATGGACCCAAAGCGCGGCGGCAATACCTTTGGAATGCTGATGGCGCGTAGTTTCGTTGAGCCGAATCCAGCCGTTGAAAACGTGATACACAGCCATTTCGAGCCGGTGGTGAAACGCTTTGACGCGGCCCTGCGGCGGCTGATGCCGGAACTGGGGGCTGAGGGCGTGTTCTGGCGTATGCACCTGCTTTTGGGGGCCTTGCATCAATCGCTGCTGCTGCTGCACAGGCAACTTCCAGGTATGAGAAGCCTGCGGATGGACGCGGAGACTTACATCAACAGATTCGTCGCATTCGCAGCCGCCGCATTCAGGGCGCCTCTGCCGGGGGAATCGAGGAAACGACCATCCAAATGAAACGAGCAGTCATAGACTCCGCCATGAGCGATACTCGCACCGAGGATCAACCCGCCAAGCGCCCCGAAAAGGCGAGCCTAAGCCGGGTTTGCCTCCTCATCGCGGCGCTCTTCGTGCCTGGATGCACGATGATTCCGAAGTACGAACGGCCGGCTGCGCCCGTTCCCTCGCAGTACCCGGGCGTTACCGGAGCCAATGAAAACCGCTCTGCGGAGATACCGTGGAAGGACTTTTTTGCCGAGAAACGTCTGAAGAGGCTGGTCGAATTGGCGCTGGCGAACAACCGTGATTTGCGGGCAGCGACCCTCAGAGTCGAACAAATCCGGGCCCAGTATCGGATCACGCGGTCTGCGTTGTTCCCGACGGTGGATGCCAACGGAAATTTCACCCGTTCGAAGTCTTCATTGGCAGGCTTCCCTCAGGGCAACGCCGGTTCCGGCGGGTCTTCCTCTTTCACTCTCAGCCAATGGAGCGCCAGTCTCGGGTCAACGGCATATGAGGTGGACCTGTGGGGCCGGGTGCGCAGCTTGAATCGACAAGCACTGGAAGATTATTTCGCCACAGAAGAAGCCCGGCGCAGCGTGCAGATTTCGCTCATGGCCGAAGTCGCCATCCAATATTTCGCGCTGCGGGAGGCCGAAGAGCAACTGAAGGTGGCGAATCAGACGCTGGTGGCGGTCGAGGACTCCTACAAACTGAACAAGGCTGCCTTCGAGGCCGGGGCCAACAATGAGCTGGATTTGCGCACATCGGAGGGGCAGGTGCAGACGGCAAGAATTAACATGGTGGCATACCAACGGCAATTGGCGCAGGCGCAGGACGCCCTGGCGTTGCTGCTTGGCCGGACATTGCCTGCGAACCTGCCCGCGCCCGGTCCCTTCCTGAATACCAATCTATTATCCGAAATCCCGGCTGGCCTGCCTTCCGAGTTGATAGAGCGCCGCCCCGATATCCTGCAAGCCGAGCATGTGTTGAAGGCGGCCAACGCCAATATCGGCGCCGCCCGCGCGGCGTTCTTCCCCGCGATCACTCTAACCGCGGCTATTGGCTCCACGAGTTCCGAGCTCTCGGAGCTTTTCAGCGGTGGGACCGGTGTGTGGAATTTCTCGCCGCAAATCACGCTGCCGATCTTCACCGGCGGACGAAACCTCGCCAGTCTCGAGTCCGCCAAGGTGGGCAAGCGAATCGAAATAGCCAATTATGAAAAGGCCATCCAGACGGCATTCAGCGAAGTGGCCGACGCGCTGGTGGCCAACAGCACTTTTGCCCAGCAAATCAAAGACGAAGGCGCGCTCGTAGTCACCCAGCAGCGGCGCTACGAGTTGGCCACCGCACGCTACCGGGAAGGCGAAGACTCTTACCTGAACGTCCTCTCGGCCCAACAGGACCTTTACAGCGCGCAGCAAGGCCTGCTGCAAGCTCGATTCAACAAGTTGGCCAGCCAAGTTTCACTCTACGAGGCCTTGGGTGGAGGCTGGCAATGACCAAATTCTCTATGCGTACCCTAAAATGGCTGCTCATGTGGTGCGATCACAAGAGCGCAACGATACTGTTCGCGACCTCAATCCTGGTTGCTATTGCCGGCTGCGGGCGCTCTCCCAAAGGCGGTGCCGGCGGCGGACCGCCGGGAGGCGCGATGCCGCCGTCCGAAGTAGGGGTGGTGACAATCGCTCCCGAATCGATACCGGTGACGGTCGAATTGCCGGGGCGTGTGAGCGCCTTTCGAGTCGCCGAGGTGCGGGCGCGCGCCACGGGTATTCTGTTGAAACGGCTTTTCGAGGAAGGGGCCGATGTGAAAACCGATCAAGTGCTGTATCAGATCGATCCCGCGCCGCTGCAGGCGGCTTACGACAGCGCCAAGGCGAACCTGGCGAGAGCGGAAGCCACGGAGGAGCGGGCAAAGGCGGATGCCCGGCGCAAAGAGACTCTGGTGAAGATCAACGGCGTCAGCCAGCAGGTTTACGAGGAAGCCAAAGCCGTTGCCCTGCAAAGCCAGGCGGATGTCTTGGCAGCCAAAGCGGCTTTGCAGACGGCCTCGCTTAACCTGGGCTATACCAAGGTGACTGCGCCGATATCGGGGCGCATCGGCAAGTCGCTGGTGACCGAGGGCGCGCTGGTCAGCGCGACCGAGGCCACCAAATTGGCCGTCATTCTGCAGCTCGATCCCGTTTATGTGGATTTCACCCAATCCAGCGCCGAAATCCTGAAACTGCGCCATGCACTGGAAGGGGGCAAACTGCAGGGCATCGGGACGGGTGAGGCCAAGGTTCAATTAATCCTTGAAGACGGGTCGGTCTATTCGTGCACGGGCAAGCTGCTTTTCTCCGATATTTCGGTGGATGAAAGCACGGATTCAGTGACGCTGCGCGCCAGGTTCGACAATCCGGACGAGACGCTGCTTCCGGGCATGTTCGTCCGCGGCAAGGTTGAAGTGGCGGTGAACAGCCAGGCCCTAGCCGTTTCCCAGCGCGCGGTGGCGCGGGATGCCGTCGGCCAGGCCAGTGTTCTGGTCGTCAACGCCCGGAACCAGGTTGAAAAACGGCTCATCCAGACGGAGTCGGTATCCGGCGACAAGTGGATCGTCAGCAGCGGTTTGAAAGCCGGCGAGCGCGTCATTGTCGAGGGACTGCAAAAGGTCAGGGTGGGTATGACCGTGGTGCCGACCCCATTCCAGTCCAGTTATACCAATGGCACACAAGTATCCGCGTCGACGGTGTCGGCTCGCTAAGGAATCGCAGGTATGGCCAAGTTTTTCATAGACCGCCCGGTATTCGCGACGGTTATTTCGATCCTGATCATGCTGGCGGGTGTGCTGGCGATCACGCATTTGCCCGTGGCGCAATACCCCAACGTCGCACCGCCTTCCATTTCGGTTTCGGCCAATTACGCCGGGGCCTCCGCCGAAACGGTCCAGGACACGGTCACTACGCTGCTGGAGCAACAAATGACCGGTCTCGATAACCTGCAATACATGACCGCCAGCAGCAGCAGCAGCGGCCAATCACAGCTCACATTGTTTTTCAAGCCGGGTGCCAACGCCGATACCGCTCAGGTGCAGGTGCAAAACAAGGTGCAACTGGCCATGCCAAGCCTTCCGCAGACCGTTCAACAACAGGGTGTGACGGTGGCAAAGGCCACGCACAATTTCATGATGATCATCAGCCTCTCCTGCACCAATGGCAATCTGGACCAATACGCGCTCGGCAATTTCGTGTCCTCCAGCGTATTGGATTCCATTCGGCGGGTTTCCGGTGTGGGCGAAGCGAACATGTTCGGGTCCGAATACGCCATGCGCATCTGGCTCGATCCGGACAGACTCAATAGTTACGACCTTACGGCCAATGACGTCACGGCTGCCATTGCCGCTCAGAACACCGACGTGTCGGCCGGGCAACTGGGAGACCGTCCCGCAGTGCCGGGCCAGGAGTTGAATGTCACTCTCCGCGCCCAGGCCACCTTGCGAACGCCCGCCGAGTTTGAAAGGATTCTCCTTCGGGTAAACCCGGATGGCTCGCGGGTGAAACTGAGCGATGTGGCCCGCGTTGAAATGGCCGGCCAGAGCTACAGCATGATGGCGCGCGCCAACGGCCAGCCGGGTGTAGGCATAGCCATCAAGCTGGCGTCCGGAGCCAATGCCTTGTCCACCGCCACCGCCGTGCAACAACGGATGCGTGAGCTGGCGAAATTCTTCCCCGCGGGCATCGTGGTGGGTTATCCCATGGACTCCTCGGACTTCATCCGCATCTCGATCGAGGAAGTGATCAAGACACTTCTCGAGGCCATTACTTTAGTGTTTCTGGTCATGTATTTGTTCCTGCAGAATCTCCGCGCCACTCTAATTCCCACCATTGTGATTCCGGTGGCGCTGCTTGGCACTTTCCTGAGCCTCTATGCGTTCGGATTCTCGATCAACGTGCTGACGATGTTCGGAGTGGTGTTGGCCATCGGCATCCTGGTGGACGACGCCATTGTGGTAGTGGAAAACGTGGAGCGCATCATGCACGACGAAGGGCTGGCACCACGCGAGGCCACGCGGAAAGCCATGGGCCAGATCACGGGCGCGCTGGTGGGCATCACGCTCGTGCTCACCGCGGTGTTCATCCCAATGGCGTTTTTCAGCGGTTCGGTGGGCACCATTTACCGGCAGTTTTCGCTGGCCATGGTGTCGGCCATGTTGTTCTCGGTCCTCCTGGCCATGTCATTGACACCCGCGCTCTGTGCCACCCTGCTGAAGCCAATCCAAAAAGGACACAAACACGGGAAACGCGGCTTCTTCGGCTGGTTCAACCGGTTCTTTGCCGCGAGCACGACCCGGTATCAAGGCTGGGTGGCGGGTTGGTTGAAACGACCGGTCCGCAGCATGCTTGTTTACGCGGTCGTGGTGGGCGTGATGGCCTTCCTTTATCTCCGGTTGCCTTCGTCGTTTCTGCCGGAGGAAGACCAGGGCTTCTTCATTACCACCATCCAGTTGCCTGTTGGCGCGACCGCCCAACGCACCACCGCGGTGCTGAAGCAGGTTGAGGACTTTTACCGGCAGCAACCG
>JAMCZD010000134.1:6621-8449 GCA_023473405.1 Candidatus Omnitrophota bacterium | reverse complement strand
TTTCCACATTAGATTCTGCTTGGCCAGGGGCGGGGACAGCCTGTCCCCGCAAGCCCCGGCACTGCTGTGGTGCAAGGAAGAGCGGGGACGGGCCGTCCCCACCCCTGTTCGCGTTTTTTTCCGTGCAATACGCGCAATACGCGGTTTAGAGGCATCGGGCCACAGCTTTACAATTGTTCTGCCACTGGGGAGCGACGAGCAACTCTATGGCTTCGGCCTCAGCCCGGAATTGTTCGACATGCGCGGTCGTCGCGTGAACCTGCGACCGACCGACAAACCGGAGAACGATCGCGGTGAGTCGCACGCACCGGTGCCGTTCTACGTCTCGACGCATGGCTACGGCGTTTTTGTGGACACAGCGCGGTACACCCAGTTTTTCTCCGGCGTGCCCGCACCGGCCAACGCCGACGCGGCCCTTGCCGAAGGCGAACCGGCACAGGTGAAATCGGCGCCCGGCAAGGATGAACCGGTGACCGTGCTGGTGGACAAAACAAAGGGCGCGGACGTGTATATTTTTGCCGGCCCCTCAATGGTCAATGTGGTGCAACGCTACAACCTGTTCGCGGGTGGAGGCGCGGTGCCGCCGCTGTGGGGCTTGGGCATTTGGTATCGCGGCAAGGGTGATTTTTCGGCGGCGGAGTCGGAGAAATTGGCGCGGGTCATCCGTGACCAGCATATGCCGTGCGACGTATGGGGCGTCGAACCGGGCTGGCAAACAAAGACTTACTCTTCGTCGTTTGTATGGGCGACCAATCGCTTCCCGGACCCGTCCGGCTTTATCCGCAAGATGCACGCAATGGGCTTCCACTTGAATTTCTGGGAACATGCTTTTGCCCATCCGACTTCGCCGATGTACGCCGCGCTTGAGCCGTGGTCGGGCGATCACCCCGTTTGGGGCGGGTTGGTCCCGGACTTTGCCGCACCCGAGGGGCGCCGCATTTTTCAGGCCTACCACGAGGGCATCCTGTTCTCCATCGGCGCGGACGGACTGAAGCTCGATGAATGCGACAACCAGCCTTACGATCCGAAACGCTGGTCATTTCCGGATGATGCAAAATTCCCGTCCGGTCTGAACGGCGAGCAGATGCACTCGCTCTTTGGCGTGTTGTATCAGCAAACGGTGCTCGAACCGCTGACGCAGCACGACCGGCGCACCTGGGGCCTAGTCCGGAACTCGCAGGCCCTGGCCGCCCCCCTGCCCTACGGCGTGTACAGCGACAGCTACGATCACCGCGGTTACGTGCGCGGCCTGGTGAACGAAGGTTTCTCCGGCCTGCTCTGGGTTCCGGAACTGCGCGATTGCGCGTCGGTCCAAGATCTCTATCGCCGCGTTGAAACGCTCATCTTCGCACCCGTCGCTCAAATCGATTGCTGGTATTTGAAAAACCCGACGTGGATGCAAATCGATCGGCGGAAGAACAACACCGGCCAATTCATGCCGGACCACCGGAGGGTCACCGACGTCATCCGAGGCCTCTTCAATCTGCGGATGAGCCTCATTCCTTATCTCTATTCCGCCTTCAACGAATACCACCTCACCGGCGTCCCTCCCATCCGCGCGCTCGTCCCGGACTGGCCCAATGATCCGCAGACTTACCGCTTGGACGACCAGTTCATGTTCGGTCCCACCTTGATGGTCGCACCGCTGTTCGCCGGACAGACCCGCCGCAGCGTTTACCTGCCCGCCGGCGATTGGTACGACTTCTGGACCCATGAAAAATTTGCCGGCGGCCGCAGACTCACGATCAGCGCCGCCTCCGACCAGATTCCGATTTTCGTCAAAGCCGACAGCCTTGTGCCGCTTGCCAAACCGATCGAATACATCGGC
>JAMCZD010000134.1:0-6542 GCA_023473405.1 Candidatus Omnitrophota bacterium | reverse complement strand
CGACTACCACGGCCCCTCGCGTTATCGCATCACCGCCTGGACCTCGCAGAATCCCCGGCCGATTTCCACGGCGCCTTAATTGAGCCGGAGCCGTGCAAAGGGAGGCGAGGATATGCTGTTTACCCTTGCTATTAGCCAGAAAGTTGGCTATCTTCATAGCCATGAGCAAGAACGTCAATATCGCTGAGTTCAAGAACCGGGTCTCGGAGTTTCTCGCCCTCGTGGAACAAGGCGATGAAGTGATCGTCTGCCGGCGCAATGTGCCCTTGGCCCGCGTCCAACCAATCCGCAAACCGGGTTATGAAAAACCGCGGCACAGCGTCGTCGGTTGCATGAAGGGTTCGGTGCAAATCCACGGCGACCTGACGGAGCCGTGTATTCCCGAGGAGAATTGGGAAATGCTCAAGTGAAAGCGCCATGCCTTACCTTCTGGACACCTGCGCCATCCTGTTCATAGCGGAGAAGACCGCGGACCTGTCTCCGGCGACGCTCCGCCTCATTGACGCCGCTCCGTCGGGAGGGGTGTTTGTGTCGGCAATGTCGGTGGCTGAACTGGCCTGCCTGCAAGAGCGAGGTAAAATTGCGCTCAAGCTGCACTGGCGCGCTTGGTGGAATGAGATGTTGAAGCGAACAGCGTGGGTTAGCCTGCCCATCACCTCGGACATTATGGCGGAGGCCTTCAGCCTGCCGCCACCCATTCACCGCGATCCTGTGGACCGCGTACTCATTGCCACTGCCCGCCTCGAAAGACTCACACTCGTGACCACGGACGGCAAAATCCGCAGCTATCCTCATGTCGGGACCCTCTCCTGACCAAAGTGGTCGGGGTCCCGGTCCCAAGTATTGACACAAAGCCGCTGTTGGGCAGCAGGTCAACGAGAAATCGGTTGACGTAAAAAGGGGGGACCAGTTGTTCTGCGAAGCTGAAAATTGTTATTAAGACAATTCCGGATGGCTTTGTGGGGCGGGTAACGGGTTTTGCGCTTATTTGGCTCTTGGCCTTCACGGAAACCGGCGGACAAACGAACACTGACGGCCATCGAGCCAAGTTTGGCCTTGCCGGCTCCGGCGCAATCGGGTAGTTTGCCTATCTGACGTGTTCCGCGCAGGCTGTGACTCGTCAAATCCGTTTCGGGACCGGCGCGGGTCACAAGCGAAAAACGGCAATGTTTGCAAGGCTTTTGGAGAGATGGCCGAGTGGCTGAAGGCGACGGTTTGCTAAACCGTTATAGGGCTTATCACCCTATCGGGGGTTCGAATCCCCCTCTCTCCGCCAGGTTGAAAGCCGGGGAGTCATGGTATTTCCGCGGACAACAAGCGCTTGCCTCCGTCAGCCGGCTCTGGTTTCCCACCGTTCGCGCCGTCTGGGTGAAAATCGCGATGGAAAAAACAAGTGATCGAACTGACGCTCGAGGCTAGGCCTGGCAGCAGAGTATGGAGGTTTGACGATCTGGTGGGGCTATGAGAGGATCGAGCCGTTTTAACCAAAGAAAGTCAGGCTGGTGGAAATTAAAAAGGCTGTGATCGCCGCGGCAGGCCAGAACCAACATACCTTGCCGCTGCAAAGGTTGGTGGACCGCGATGGGATCACCAAGACTGCGCTTTGCATTGTTGTCGAGGAAATACTGCGAGCCGGTCTGGAAACGATATGCGTGGTAATCAGCCCCGGCGACCGGGCGGCTTACACGGCCGCGGCCGGAGATCATGCCGGACGACTTGAATTCGAGGAGCAACTGCAACCGCGAGGATACGGTCACGCCGTGTATTGCGCGCGGCAATTCGCTCGAGACGAGGCCTTCTTGCTCCTGGTAGGTGATCATTTATACGTGAGCCGTGAATCGAGGAATTGCGCCCAGCAACTGATCGAGGTGGCGCGGTCGGAGTCGTGCGCCGTTTCCGCGGTTCAAGCCACGCATGAGAGCAAGCTCCCTTATTACGGCACGGTCGGCGGACGACGGGTGCCGCAGCGACAGCGGCTGTACCTGGTGGAAAACGTCATCGAGAAGCCCACGCCAACCCAAGCTGAACAGGAGCTGATCGTGCCGGGTTTGCGCGCCGGGCATTATCTCTGTTTCTTTGGCATGCATGTGCTCACACCGGCGGTGATGGATTTGTTGGGCGAGATGCTCGAAGGCGCGGGAGGCGAGGCGCGCATCCAGCTTTCGCCGGCCCTGGCGCGAATGGCGGGGCGGGAGCGATACCTGGCTTATGAAGTGCTCGGGCGAAGGTATGACATTGGGCTGAAGTACGGTTTGCTCGCCGCCCAATTGGCTTTGGCGCTCGATGGCCAGGAGCGTCAGGAGGTGCTGGCGAACCTGGTCGAGTTATTGGCGTTGCGCGGGGAATGATTCACGATGAAGGCCTATTTCCGGTCGCCGCGCGTTCATTTTGATTCATGGCCGGATGATGAATTAGTGCTGTCTCAAGCCCAATGTCCAGCTATCTGACGCGCATTATTACGAGTTCGGACCCGGCCCAACGCAACCAGGCGCTGGACCCGTATTGCCGGGCGGCGTCTCTCGAAGACTTGATGCGCGAGTGCGCCGCGCTCGAAGAGTTCCGCCGGTGCAACACGAGCCTTTACGAGCGGGTCCGGGCGCTGTTTTTTCTTTACGCCATACATCGGTTTCATCTGCCGGCGAAGCCCGGTGTGCCCGCGAGGGGAAAGGTGCCGTTCGACGGTTACACCCACCTGCTGCAACGGCGGTTCGAGGAGGCGATCGAGGTTTTCCGATTGGCGCAGGCCAAGGCCGGACCAAGCGATGCACTCTCGAGCGCGCTGGCGGAGGCGTATCACGGGCTGGGTTTTCAAACCCTGGCCAACCAGGTGCGCCACAGCGTCAGATCCGTGCAGGGCAACCAGTGGATGTTCCGAATGGGTCATCCTCTCGATCACCCGCTGCGCATCCGGCCCGAATTGCGGAAGCGCGCCTCGGCCTCCGATCCGTTCCCGGTCCTGCGCGAGCGGACGCCGGTGCGGATGGATTTATCGCACAGCGGATGGAGCGACATTTTCTTTCTGGGAATGGATTTCCCGGAAGGGGCGCAGGTATTGAATGTGTCGATTGATTTGGGCATCCACGGGCGTGATGCCGTTCCGCGTCCGCCGGTCGAGGCTTACCTGCGGATCATCGATGAACCGGTGCTGCGGTTGACCAGCGTTGATCTGGCGGCTACGGCGGACTTGGTTGATTTGGCGGAGG
Source organism: Candidatus Omnitrophota bacterium (assembly GCA_023473405.1). Classification (GTDB taxonomy): domain Bacteria; phylum Verrucomicrobiota; class Verrucomicrobiia; order Limisphaerales; family UBA1319; genus JAMCZD01. Next base: position 3,339 of record JAMCZD010000134.1, on the reverse strand, counting down.
TATTCGATTTCGCCAAGGATTATTTGGGTCTGCTGAAGTCGGCGGTAATTGCGGCCGGCCTGGTGCCGCCCGGCATCGAGGGCTCGGGCCAGAGCCTGGCGGAACTCCTGGAACGGATTGCCGGGGCCGGGTACGGTCTCGAGATCGTGAGTTGCGTCAATTACATCCCCAAGGGATCGCGCCTGGCGGTCTCGACCACCCTCCTGGCGGCCCTGATCTCCGTGTGCATGCGCGCAACCGGCCAGGCAAAATCGCTTACCGGTCCCTTGCTCGAATCGGAGCGCCGCCTCGTCGCCGCGCGCGCCATCCTGGGCGAATGGCTCGGAGGCTCGGGCGGTGGATGGCAGGACTCGGGCGGTGTGTGGCCTGAACTCAAGTTGATTCAAGGCGAATTGGCCCTGGAGGGAGACCCGGAATTCGGCATCAGCCGCGGGCGGCTTCTGCCCAAGCATCACCTGTTGGACTCGCGAGAAGCCCCGCCCGAAGTGCGGCGGAGCCTGCAGTCGAGCCTGGTGCTGGTCCATGGCGGGATGGCGCAAAATGTGGGGCCCATCCTCGAAATGGTCACCGAGAAATACCTCTTGCGCTCCGAGCAGGAATGGAATAGCCGACAAGAGGCGATCGCCCTGATGGCGGACATCCTTTCGGCTTTGCGCAACAATGATGTCCGGAAAATCGGCGCCATCACCAGCCGGAATTTCGCCGGGCCCATCCAGTCCATCATCCCCTGGGCCAGCAATTTCTACACCGAGACGCTGATCCAAAAAGTCCGGTCGGAATTTGGCTCTGATTTTTGGGGTTTCTGGATGCTGGGCGGGATGTCGGGCGGCGGGATGGGATTTATTTTTTCGCCCGAAAAAAAGCCGGCGGCGCAAACGCGTTTGCAGGAATTGATGAGCAGGACCAAGCGCGAGCTCGAGAGCGCCCTTCCCTTCGCCATGAACCCGGTGGTGTATGACTTCGCCATCAACGACCGGGGCACGGACGCCGATTTGCTCGAAAACGAAGACACCCTGCTCCCCGCCGGATACTACGCCCTCATGGCGCCGCGTTTGCTCCGCCTCGAACCGCGTCAATTGCCCCCTTCGCGCCGCGCCGAATTGGACCGATTCGGCGCTGCTTGCCGCGCCAAACCCGAGTTGCGCGGCATGGTGCAAACGTTGTTCGATTGCCTGTTGCCCCGCAGTAGGACGGACGAGTCCGAGCCATCGGATTTGACCGCTTTGCTGGCCCAATTCGGATTCGACCGGGCCCAGCACGAACAGATTCGCGCCGACTTGAAGAATGGTCGAATCGGGCTCGCCCAAAACCGGCTGCCCCCCAGCACGAAGATCGAGGACGTGACGCCAGGCGATGTGTGCGATGCCACGGATTGGTTTGGGACCACGACTTCCAGCCCGACGCCTGCCGGCGCTAAAGACGAGAGTGAACTTAGGAGACGTTGTGTCGAACGCGGGTTGTCCGCGTTGCGCAATGGCGAGCTGGCCATCGTGATGCTGGCGGCGGGCACCGGGAGCCGCTGGACCCAAGGCGCCGGGGTGGTCAAGGCCTTGCATCCGTTCTGCAAGCTGCGCGGACGGCATCGATCCTTCCTGGAAACGCACCTGGCCAAGGCGCGGCGCATCAGCCGGTCGAGCGGAAACGCGCTGCCGTGCATAATCACGACCAGTTATCTGACGCACAGCCCGATTGAAACCTACCTGGCCCGGCAGTCTAATTATGGTTATTCAGGGCCTTTATGGTTGTCGCCGGGCCGGGCGGTGGGGCTTCGGCTGATTCCCATGACGCGCGACCTGCGTTTTGCATGGGAGGAAATGCCGCAGCAACTGCTCGATGAACAGTCGCAGAAGGTGCGGGACAGCCTGCGGACGGCCCTGATTGATTGGGCCGGCAAGGCGGGGGAAGGCAACGATTACACGGACAACCTGCCCATGCAATGTCTGCACCCGGTGGGCCACTGGTTCGAAATATCGAACCTGCTGCGCAATGGTGTCCTCGAGCGATTGCTGCGGGAGCGTCCGCAATTGAAATACCTGATGCTGCACAATATCGATGCCGTGGGCGCCGACGCGGACCCGGCATTATTGGGATTGCACATCGAGCTGAAGGCGGGTTTGACCTTCGAGGTGATTACCCGGCGGATCGTGGACCGCGGGGGGGGGGTTGGCCCGCGTGAACGGGCGAACGCGCCTCGTCGAGGGATTGGCCATGCCGCGCGAGGAAGATGAGTTTGGCCTGAGTTACTATAACTCGATGACCACGTGGATTTCCCTGGACCGGTTGTTGGGCGCCTTCGAGTTGGCCCGGTCCGATCTGGGCGATGCGGTCAAGGTGGCGGCGGCCATTCGCAATCTGGCGGCGCGCATGCCGACTTACATCACGCTCAAGGACGTGAAGAAGCGGTGGGGCCAGGGCCAGGAAGACATCTTCCCGGTGGCTCAATACGAGAAGTTATGGAGCGATATGTCGGCCCTGCCGGAAATCGAGAGCCGTTTCGTCGTCGTGCCGCGCCGGCGCGGCCAGCAACTGAAGGACCAATCACAGCTTGACGGATGGTTGCGCGATGGCTCGGCGGCCCATGTCGAATCGTTGTGCGAGTGGGAATGATGTCTGAGATACGGGCGTAGCGCGGACTTCCGAGTCTGCTCGCCCCGTGGAGTAGTCTGCCACCACCTTGGCGGCTCGAACGATGTTGCTTTACTCCACGGGGCAAGTATCGCCGGTTTCTAACCGGCATCGCGTTTGGCCGGCGCACGGTCTGGCGATTGGGAAATCGCGGTTATGAAGCCTGTATAGCAACGGAAACGCATATGAACACGAATCGTCGCCAATTCTTGAAATGCGCCGGAGCCGGTCTCGGCGCGGTGGGGCTTGTCTCCGGAACAACGTGGACCGACAAAGCCGCCGAGGCTCGTGGAATCCAGTCCCGAGCCAAGTCCACCTCCATTCACCTGGGACTGGTCACCTACAACCTGGCCAAGGACTGGGACATCCCCGCGATCATTCGCAATTGCGAGGCGGCGCAGTTCGAGGGAGTCGAGCTGCGCACCACGCATGCGCACGGAGTCGAGGTTACGCTAAACCAGGACCAACGCGCCGAGGTCAAGAAACGGTTCGAGGACTCGCGGGTCGAATTGATGGGGCTGGGCAGCGCGTTTGACTATCACACGCCAGACCAAGCCAAGCTGCGGCGCGACATCGAGGCCACCAAGGAATACATGCGGCTGGCGCGCGACGTGGGCGCGAGCGGGGTCAAGGTGCGGCCAAACGCGCTGCCGAGCGAGGTGCCCAAGTCCAAAACGCTCGAACAAATTGGCCGCACATTGCGTGAGCTCGGGG
>JAMCZD010000279.1 GCA_023473405.1 Candidatus Omnitrophota bacterium | reverse complement strand
AACTCGTGATCGATCTTGCAATGTTTTGACCAAGGACATAATGCGATGCGCGGTTAGCTCAGGGGAAGAGCACTACCTTGACACGGTAGGGGTCGCAGGTTCAAATCCTGCATCGCGCACCATCCAAAAAGCCATCACCAAATCGAATAAAATCCAATGTTTACAAGGGTATGATGCGTTTGGTCAAAAAGAGGCAGATCAAGCTCGGGCCACATCGGGCAACCTCAAATAACCTGGGAACGTCAGCCGGACAGCAGCGGGATCGCTTAAATAATGGCGGCGGACGGCAGCAAGAATGAACATCAAACCAGTGATAAATCACGGCAAAATCGCCTGGATGCTTGATCCGGGTATTCGTGACGGCAAACGGTGCCGGCAATTCTTCAAGTATAGCGGGGGCTACTACGGTTGCTGCGAATGATTCTATTATCAGTTGCGTTCACGGACTGTTGCCTGGTCTTGCCGCAACAGAGTGTGCTCTATTCCACAGTCTGGGGAGTACGCGCCAGCCACGCCTCCAGGGCCGCCAAGCCGTTGCCGCTGGACATACCGGGATCCACATGACAACCGATGGTCGGCATGCGCATGTCCCCACGGTACTGCAAGATAGCATGGACCATCGCGCCGTCCCAAGGCTTGCCCGAAGCTTTGCCGCGACACGGCGGAACCGGTCGTCCGTATAGGAGACGCGGTTATTGAACTACCCTGAGGCGATAGAACTTGGCCCCCGTCGCGTTCGAGTCCGACTTGGTCATCGTCACGTCGGAGGAACCCGCTTTGAGGTCTGCTCCCAAGGCCTGCCAGGCGGCATCCGAAAGTGATGTTTTATACTCGATGCGGTAACTCACCCCGGCTACAGCCGGCCAGCTCAGCGTGACCGACTGGTTTGCCCCGTGGGTGATTGTAAGCGGCCCGGGTGGAGACTTGGCGCACGAGGCGCTCGCGCTTACCTGGCCACCACCGCAGACGCTGTTGCCGGTCGCAACCACGCTGAAAGACTGAAGGATGGCTGGATCATTGGACTGTAGATCGGCCACAAAAAATTGCGACTCGCCTATGGCCAGGTTGATCGGGCCGGCTACCACCGTTCCAGCGGCTGGCAGATTGGCCACCACGACCACATTGCTCAAGGCAATATCGCCCGTATTTTGAACCGTCCCGCTGACCAGGCTGTTGCCGCTTAGCGCGTTGACGCAATCGAGCGCAACGCTGATGTTGGGCGACGTCTGGACCGGCACGACAATGGTTGAAGAGTTGGATACCTGCCGTCCGTCGCATTTGCCCCTGCCGGTGGCGGTCAAGGTCACGGAAATCTCGCAGCAGTTACAGTCCTTTGGCGCCGTGTAAGTGTAGTCGAAGTTGGTGACTGCCCCCGAAGCCAGGGTGATTGGCCCGAACACGAGCGTGTTGTTTGCAGGCTGGCTGCAATACACCAAGACGTTGGTGAGGCTGACATTGCCCGTGTTGGCAACACTGCCGTGGCCTGTTTTCGAGCTGCATGAGACCATGGGACCAGTCGGCAGGTTGACGACGGCGATGCCCGGCGTGGTCTGCACCAGGCAGGTCGAGGTGATAGTGTCGGTGACTTGATTGCCACAGATGGACTGCCCGGTCACGACTGTGGTGTCGACTCCGCAGAAATCAGCCGGAACCACAAAGCTTCCCGTGTATGGCAAGGTCTCGCCCGGGGCTAGATCAATCGGCCCCAACAGCGGTTTGCCTGGTCCAAGAAATCCACTGACCACTGTAACGCCAGTCAGGGTGATATTGCCGGTGTTGGTCACGGCGCCGGTGAAACGCAACTCATCACCCGGCATGACCGGTTCAGTGGGACATGACCTGGAGATTCTCACCCCCGGCGAATACTGCACCGGACAAATCATCGTCGCCGTGTCAACGACATTGGATGTGCCACAAAGGTCAATGCCGGTAACAGTAAGGGTGGACACTATTTCACAGCAGTTGACCGGCACCACAAAGCTGCCCGTGAAATTGGTGGACTCATTCGGCAGCAACAAGGCGAACTTGGCCACCGGTGTGTTGTTGGTAGGGCGGTTGTTCACAATTATCACGTTGGTCAGCGTGATGTTCCCAACGTTCTTCACGGTCCCGCTGAATGTCAGCAGGCTGCCCTGAGGCGTCGGTGCGGGCGGACACTGAGTGGTTAACAGAATTGCGGGACTGGTCGCCACCGGGCAGATCGAAGTGTCCGAGGCCGTTACCTGGGAGCCGTTGCACTGGTTATACCCACGAGCGGTAACGGTCGAACTGATAGTGCAATTGTTGAGGTTGGTAGGCACCATAAAACTACCCGTAAACGGCATGCTGGCGCCTGGTGCGAGGCTCACCGGGCCGAAGACAGGCGTGTTGAGACTCGGCTGGTTGATCGTTACCGTCACATTGGTCAAGGTGATATTACCAGTGTTCGTGATTGTGCCGGAGAAAACGAGTGATTTGCCGGGGGCGGTTGTAGTTCCGGGGCACTCCAGCGAAACCGCAAGAGACGGCGCGGTTGTCAATGGGCATGTCTGTGTGACACTGTCCTTCACGGTGGTCCCCGCGCAAGCGTCTGCCGCCTGGGCAGTCAACGTGACCGTGCTCGAGCAGGTATCCAGGGGCGCGGTATAGCTGCCGGTAAAACTGGACGATGCGCCCGGCGCCAGGCTATTCACGGTCAGGACAGTCGTCCCGCCGGCGGGCTGATCGGCGGTTACCGTCACACCCGTGAGCGTGACATCGCCGGTGTTGCTGACGGTTCCGTTGTAGGTCAGCGTTGCCCCGGGCGCAACTGGCGTTGTGGGACAGTTCGCCACGATATGGATTTTAGGTGAAGACTGCACCAGGCAGACACTGGTTACCGTAGACGACACCTGGCCGCCCGTGCACTTGTCCGACCCGGTCACCTTGAGGGTATTGGTAATGGAACAGGCATTGAGATTCGCCGGCACCGTGTAACTCGCCGTAAAATTTGTCGCTGCGCCGGGCGGCAAGCTGGGGACTTGAAAGACGAGGGTGTTGCTTGGGCGCTCCGAAACGACCTTGATATTTAGCAAGGTGATGTTGCCGGTGTTCTGGACGGTTCCCGAGTAAGTCAATGTCCCTCCAAAAGCCGGCGCTGAAGAAGGGCAATTCTGAGTGATCGCGATAGCGGGTGCGGTGGTCAGGTTGCAGACGGTGGTGACCGAGTTTGAGACTGCCTGGTTCAGGCAAATGTCCCTGGCATTGGCGGTCAACCTGTTCGTGACACTGCACGCGTCAAGGGGCGTGCTGAAACTGCCGGTGAAAGAGGCGACTGCGCCAGGATCGAGCCTGTCCAGCGTAAACACCACCGCGTTCGGATTCGAACTGGTCACTGTGATCTCCCTTAAGGTGATATCGCCGCTGTTTTTTACCGTTCCGCTATAGTTCAGGGCCTCACCGGGTGCGGTGGGATTGGAAGGGCAATTTTGGGTGACGACAATGGCAGGCGTGGTTTCCAGGGGACAGGTGCTCGAAGAGTTGGCCGAAACCAAATTGCCACACTGGCTTGAGGCCGTCACGCTCAAGGAGACCGTCACGCTGCAGGCATTGGTTGGCGCGGTGAACCGGCCGGTGAATTTGACCACTCCAGTCGGCTCCAATGAGGTTCTAGTATAAATAACGGTGCCGGGGGCCGGTTGGTCGCTGACCACCACCACATTGGTCAGGATCGTGTTGCCCGTGTTGGTAACGACACCACCGTAGATAAACTCGTCGCCACCCGGCTCCGGGCTCGTGGGACACGATTGCGCGATCGCAATTCCGGGCGTCAGCGAAAGGGCGCAAGTCGCGGTGGCACTGGCCGTAACCGTCTTCGAGGGGCTTATGGTGTCGCTGCCGGCAGCGACATAAACGGCAGCGGAAGGATTGCAGGGGTTTGCCGGTCTGTAGCTTCCGGAAAACGTCTTGGTCTGCCCTACATCGAGAGACACCGGACCGAAAACCCGTCTTGAGACTCCGTCAACCGTGTTGGTCACCGTAACGCCGCCAAGGGCAATGTCCCCGCAGTTGTGCACGGTGCCTGAGAAAGTGATCTGGCCGTCTTCTCCTACACCGTCATTGCAGGCGGCGGTAATATCAATGCACGGAGTGACTATCACAGTATTCACCGTCTGCTCCGCCTCGCCATCGCTAAGCGTCACGTTCTGATGGATTTTGGCAATATCGACGGCCTTCCCCTTGACCACGCCGCCGACTACGTCCTGGGCGCGCACCACGTAGGTGGCAATATTTTCGTAGTAGTCCGAAACGCCCGGGTTCAAGACGGTCCGGACAAGCTTGATTTGGTTGGTAACGCCGTCCGGGGTGACTACCCAGGCCTGGACTTCCGACGCTTTGCAGGCCGGAAATGGGTAATCGTAGACCAACGCGCTGTATTTGAGGGTATCCCCAACATGCGCCTGGGTCTTGTCCACAAACAAGGCGATACCCAATCCGCTCCCCGCGCACCCAGGGGGGTCCTGATCGGCAACTACGGAGGATACACATTGGCACAATAGCCAGATAATCAGGCCTCCGGAATTGCGCACGCTCGAAAAGCCTGAACGACAGTTACATTGAGGAGTTCGATGGGAGAAAAAGTGCGTCTTCATAAAATTCGCTTAAGTTAAATTAGCCGGTCCATCTTAATATATACCAACTAATGCATTTCGGCAAATTTTTTCAATCCACTAATGTAATTGAACGAAATAAATACATGAGGCGTTCTTGAACCCGCAAGCGGCGGATCGGGCACCTTGGCGGCACAACTCCCAAAACTTCGGCCCCGCGTGCAGCCCGAGCAGTTACTCGGTGCACTAATTCAACGGGAGGGACGGAGATGGGGAGGACAACCGTTCCCGCTTCACTGTGTCCCGCCACAGCCAACCCACAAGTCCGGCAAAGAAAACGTTGCGGAAAAAAGCGAAGGATACCGACTCCAGAACAGCCTGCACCCGGGAATACTTGGGGCCTAAACCGATCAGGCTCAAGTCGAAGCAACCGCAGGAAATGTGCAGGCCCCTGGCCCAAGCCTGGCCCGTAGCCACGATGAAGACCACGAACAGGATTAAACAGCAGAGCAGCGCGCTCCCTGTCCAATGGTTCGACAAAAGGAGCAAGGCGCAGAGGAGTTCTACCCACGGCAGGGTAACCGCCAACCACTTGAGTACCGACTGCGGAAATGGTGTCTGATAGGCATAGATGGCGGCGAGAAAATCGGTGGGGTTGGCGAGCTTCGAAATAGACGCCCAAATCAGCAGGACCGCCACCAAATACCGCAGTGCGCCACGCCAGAACTCGGAAGCCGTGTTCTTCATCGCCCGGCGCTCCCTGGTGGTGGGATTGTCTTTTGGGCACGCCGCCATTCAGCGTAGCCTTCGAGCATAAACTGAGCGTTGGGAAATTCCATTTCACGCATCAGCCGGGTAGCCAATTGGAATGCCTCAGGACAACCCATGGCCCCGCAATAGACGATCAGACGCGACGCCGAGTTTCGATTGGTAAGAACCTGCCGGATCGTCTCCGAAGTCGAGTCGGCCGGGAGCGAAAGCGCCCCGGTAATATGCCCGAGGTCGTACTCATCCTTCGAACGCGCGTCCAACAATACCGCTTGACCAATTGCCAGCAACGGACGCGATTGCGCCCAGGTGATGGGCATGGCGTGTTCGAGTTTCTGGCCAGTCGGGATTGCCGAAATCGGGGGCATAATCGGGGGGTTGTCTTGCGCGGGCATCTCCCGAGCGGCTGACACCGCCAGGTTCCCGCGTCCCGTCGTGGAAATGCCGCCCAGGTTGGCCAGGGTTTCCTCCCTCAACCAGGCCAGGTACCCGCCGGTAATATACTGCACGAAGCTGTAGCCGCCTTCCTTTGCCAACCGGTTTGCCAGCTTAAACGAGAGCGAGCAACTCGTGCTGCTGCAATAGATAACGACATGCGCGTTAGTCGGGTACTGCTTGCAGAAAGCGGCAAATTCATCGGCTGCCGGCGGCTCCGGCAGGCTAACCGCTCCCGGAATGTGCCCGGCCTCGAAATACGATCGCGGGCGGGCATCCACCAAAACCACTTGCCCATTCGCATGCAACGGTTTGATTTCGGCCCACGAAGCCGGTGTGGGGGCAACATAACTTGACGCTTCTGCGGCAGCAATATTTGTCAGGCCCAACGACGGTAGGTTGGTCTTCTCGACCAACAAGACTGCCAACGGCAAAACCGAGTTTGAAGCCTTGTTTTGTCCACGTGAAGGATCGCTCGAGTGAATCGCCTGCCTCTTTGAAGGTCCATGCGGATCAGTTTCCCACCAACGAATCCCGATGGGGTTCGCCGCGTTGTATGCCAAACCAAGGATGCAACTCGTCGCCAAAATGGCGCCCAACTGCTCTAGGTTGACGAGCCTGACCTTCATACGTTGTCAAACGCTTGGATTCTTCCGAGAACACGAGCCAATCTACCGGCAAATTATTCTCAAATTACCTCTATTACAAGCTTTTCGATCGTTCTCTTGAAAAAGAGAAGTCGGGGTCGGGTCATTTCATCCTCAATTTCAACAGGCCTGAGCTGGGGCGGATTTCTTCTCCTAGAATACACAGAATGTCTTTTTTGTTAAACGGTTCTAAAACGTTATCGTTACAGTCATCGCCGTCTTTTTCCTGAACGGAGTCCTATGATCTTTGCCTAAGGCTGTCTCTTTCTCCCGAACTCTGAATTTAACAATTGTTTGGGCCGCGGATTTCAGCCGCGGTCGGTATACCCTTTTCACTCCAAACCAACGCCTCCGAAACCCATGACGCTAAGATTATAGGACCCTACTGCGTTTTCTTTATCCATGAGGAAAGCAGGAAGGCGGGAAAAGCATCTTGCCTTTCCTTGTTTCCTGCTTTCCTAAACGATATATGGGGATGATGGGGAGTCTCATTGGCCTTGTCCCCGTTCTCCCGCCTCGCTCAGAGATTATAGGACCCCTAAGGCTTTGAGGCGACCGCGTCTTTGGTTGTTTCGACCTCGGGTGGCGAACTCGCCGGAGTCGCGACTGCGGCATGGAAGCCGGCGACCTCCACCTTGACGTAATGGAAGACCACCGGTGCGAGAATCATGCCCGGGATGCCCATGAGTTTCTCTCCGATGACCAGGCTAATCAAGGTCAGCCACATGGGATTCTTGATGCGGTGACCAATGATCGTGCTGTTCAGAAAGTACTCGAGCTTGTGAATGGCAACCAGAAACACCAAAGCCAAGAGCGCCATTTTCGGCGAAAGGGTAAATCCAACCCCCACGATCAGGATATTGCTCATGATGTTGCCGATAATGGGCAAAAGCCCGCACAGGAATGTCAGCACCAAGATCACCGTCACGTAAGGAAATCCATTCGCAACAATGAACAGCCAGGTTAAGGCGGTGTTGATGGCCGAGATGACGATCTGCGCCCCCATGACAATCTTGAAACTCATGTACAGGTTTTGGAAACGCCGCGCTAGTTCACGGCTGGTCTGCGCATAAAGGCCACTCTGACGCGCATGCGGATCGCCTTCCACCACAAAACCGCCATTGAGGAATATGCCGGCAGCCACGACCAATCCAATAATGACCAGTGCCAATTCGACTCCAACCTTCCCGGCGTATCGACCCACGTTGACAATTTTGTCCTTGGCTTCCGACAAAGCCAGCGTCTTCAGGCTGGCGTAATCGGTGAACGGAAGTTCGAGGTTTTGCCGTTCGGCGTATTCGACGACCGCGGGAATGGTCGTGTCAATGATCTTGGGCAACTCCACGCAAGCTCGTTTTGAAAAGTGAAAAAGCCCAAAACCCACCGTCAGCACCACGGTAAAATAAATCGACAAAGCTACCCATTTGAGACGGCGAACGTTGAAGATTTGGAGGGCGAAGAAGCCAAACAAGGTAGTCAATAAAAGCGTGGCCAGGTGGAGCCACCCCACCAGGATCAGCAGAACTGCCATGATGATATAGGATAACCGTGCGGGCAGACTCATAAACGTTTCTTGGGACAAGTTGGGGCCTATAGGACGGTGACAATGACTGCCTGCAACCCTTCCAACGCGATAACGCGCGAAAAGAATTCGGTTACATTCATTGCAGATCATAGTGCGCAGCCTGAGTCATTCGTTCAAGAATAACCTTTACGTGAAGCGTGGAGCGTGAGGACGTAGAGCGAAGGGCACGGGAGCGCGGATGCCAATAGGGGCTGCGACGGCCCGTCCCCGCTTCTTCTCCCACCGCTTCGGCTCCACGGCCCATGGAGACCAATCATTGAGCGTTGGGCATTGAAAATTGGCAATCTGTAATCGGGTCCAGAGTCGCCACGCAACCCTTTCAATGACAAATGACCAATTCTCAATCCTTTTATCCGCGCAATCTGTGCGATCCGCGGTTTGAAGTCTGCCACCGGCGCGCGGTCCAGGACATCAGGGCGAGGGCGACGAAGATGGCCGCCAGGAGAATCTCAGTCCTG
>JAMCZD010000258.1:4860-8494 GCA_023473405.1 Candidatus Omnitrophota bacterium | reverse complement strand
CCGTGCCATCGCACCGTTCAAGGACGGCCAAGTCGTGTTCACCACCAAGAACGGAGTGGTCTATGCGATTTACCTCACCCAAAATGAATCGGAAGGCCCGCCCGAACACATCGCGCTCTCCGCCCTGAAACCCGCCCCCGGTTCCGATGTGCGCATGCTCGGTTTTGATGGGCCCCTGCATTGGGAAACGGACACCAACGGGAACGCAGTCCTGGATATTCCCGCATCCGCCCGGACCTCTCCCCCTTGCCGGCACGCCTTTGTCTTCAAGTGGATAAAGAATTGATGTGGGCAACTCACCGCTTGGAGAAGAGCTTAGTCTGGAATGAACACGTCCGAGTCCTGGTTCCATCGGATTACGCTACGCTCACGGATGAAGAATGGACGGCCATAGCCGACCGGACCATTGTTCTGCTGGACCAGAAGGAGGAAGATGTTCGTTAGTTGCTCGTAAAACCCGGAACAGGAGCGCCTACAAGCCAAGCGTTGCCAGGAATATCCTTGATGTCATGATGACTACGCTTTGGAATTCCTTTAGAGTCAGCAAGTCTTTGTCTCCGGTAACTATCGCCTGTGCTTGTCCGCCCACCGCGCAACGGAGTACCGGCAGGTCATTCAAGTCGCGTAACTCAACGGGTGTGGCAAGGTCAGCCGGCGTCACGATGGTCGAGAGGACGCGCTGTTTGCTCATTACTTCCGCCACTGTGCGTCCGCGAATGCGCAACCGCGGTTCGAGGTGTGGACGGGACAAAGCCTTTTCCAATTCAACCAACATTTCCTCGCTTGTGAGTAAATGGAAGACTCGCTGCAACGCAGCGTCAAGGAAACTGGCTGGCGGTCCGGGCCAGATCAATCCCGACACCAGAACACAGGTGTCAGCGACTACTCTCACGGCGGGCGCGAGGTTCGGCGCGGACCTGGTTCACAACACCTTGGATTTCGTCCATGGTCATGGGTTCATCAGGATATGCCCGCATCTGTTCCACCATTTCGCGGAAGTCTCGCATGGGTTTATCGAGTTCGACCTCCCGCTCCACCAATCGAGTTAACCGTTGCGGATCCAGCAATCCCTTCGCTTTGGCCTCGGCGGCAACAGCCTCCGGCAAATCGAGTTGGACAGTGATACTCATAATTCTCTGTTCGACGAGGGATCAAGGAACGAGTCCTCGGCAACACTCATTTGAACGAATACGTTGCTGCTTTTCCCCCGCGTGCCGCTGCAATCTAACACCGCCGGCAATCCAAAGTCAAATCCGCCGGACCCCGTGAAACCGGGGGGCATTTGACGCATCCCGGATATACCGCGATCGCGCTAAAGCAACGTAACATATAGGAATGACGCATCTTATGAAGCGCAATGGAATACCTCCAAATATTGCTTCCGTTCATAATTATTCAAGCTTTCCAACAAAACGAACAGCTTGGATAAAATTTTTGTCGGATTTCATCCTTCTCCGGCATTTAATAAATAGGAACAAAAAACGCGCGCATGGAACCAAACGATTGGGAATTACTGAATGACTACGCCGGCCATAGGTCTGAGACCGCTTTTGCCCAACTGGCCTCTCGGCACCTCGCCCTCGTGTATTCCACCGCGCTTCGCTTGACGGGGGAATCGCACTCGGCGGAAGATGTGGTCCAGACTGTTTTTCTCGATTTGGCTCGGTACGCAAGGTCCTTGCCTCGAGCAACTGTGAGATTCAGTTGACCGAACAACAGGCTTTGGTCCGCGACCTGGACTCGACCAATGGAACTTTTATAGACGGTGAGCCAGTGCAAGAGGCGGTTTTGAAACCAGGTCAGACTCTCAGTCTCGGCCAGGTGGAAATATTCACTGAGTGGCGCCACCCATTGCCCAAACGAATTGGCTCGAGTTCCGCGGTGACCCCGAAGGGGAAGCCTGTCACCCCAGCGTGAGTTGGGAAAGCCTCGGTGTATCCGGAGTTTCTTGGTGCCATCCTTTAAAAGTTGGGCCTCTGTCGAATCCCCCAATGCCCGCTACGTCGGATGTGTCCTTTGGGCCATAGGCGGCATATATTTCCCGATGGCGTTTCTCGGAGTCAGCATCTATGGCAGCTTGGCCGCCTTGAATCCGCTCTTGGTCATTGGTTCCATTTTTAAAGCTCCGATCCCGTATTTTTCGGCGTGTTTGTTGGGCGCACTCGCTCTGGGGCTTGGCTCGTTGGCCAGCGGCATTGCGCAATCCCTCGATGTTCGGCTCTTGAGTGTGATCCTGTCCAACTTCACCGCAATCTACAGCTTGATTGTGCTTGCCCGCGTGCTGGGACACTTTTATTTCCGCAATCAAGGCCGCCTAAACTGGAAGTAACGGCTGGAATACATTCCTATCGCTCTTTTCGTATTTCGCGCAGCAGTTCGGCTTCGTTGATCTTCAATCTCAGGGGCATTGGGGCGCCGCTTTCGCCAGTGATTGAAGATCAACGAAGCCGGCTACGACCCACAGTTCCCCTGGCCGCCGTTCGAAGACATAGGGGTAACACAGATGCCCATTCGGTTGGCGAGCGATGACCAGCGGCGGTGTCCAACTCTTGCCGTCATCGTCCGAGAAGGCAGCGGACAACTCCTCGCGGTACCACGATATGAGACCTTCACTTGCCTGGCTGGGGCCGGCCTTCGGCCACGTGCGCCCCTCGGGATTCAGGCGGTTCCAAACGAGAAACAACCGCCCGCTGCGCAACCTGAGCAAGTAACCGGGCGAGCTGCTGGCGTCAATGGCGCTGGGCTCGATTATGCGCCAGTAACGACCGCCATTCTCGGAGATGGCTTGCCAGAAACGATCGAGATCGGTGCGGATGAGCATGAGCAGGCGTCCGTCGCCCAGCTCGGCTACGGTCGGCTCGAGAGCGCCATCGTGGTGGCCGTGCCCGCCCAGGTCGATCAGGTTGCTGCGCTTCCAGCTCTTTCCTTCGTCATCCGAGATGAAAGAACAGGCCACCCAACGGCCGGGATGCCGGACAAGATGTTCCAGTGTAGCTACAAGCCGCCCGCTTCGCGTTTGGATGAACCCGAAGAAATTGGCGTTGTAACCGTCGAGGAGTCTCTGCCGGTCCGTCCACGTCTTGCCGCCGTCCGGGCTGCGGATAGCCCACACCTCGAGCTTGCAATCATCCCTTGGCTCGCCGGCTGTGTCGTCCCAGGAAAAGTGATACTCGGACATATCGAGATAGATAATGACCAAGGCGCCATCCGCCGTGCGCACCATTTGAAAGGAAGCGGGCTCGTCAGGATTTATGCCTTTGCCGACGGGCTGCGCCTCGGACCATGTCCTGCCGTCATCGGTGCTCGTGCGCATGCCCTGGGCATCCACGGTCGTCAGCTTGTTGCCGGGCAACATTAGGAAGGGTCCGTTTCGGTCAACCGCCAAGGTTTGACAGGCGGAGTGGACCCAACGCTTCCCGGTCGGGGCGGCTCCGCACGGTTGCATCCAGAGGAGGAGCAGCATCGCCAAGGTGACGGCGATGGCCGCCGAAGTTCCCGGCGCCGATGGCCCTCGGGTACCTCCGCCGGACCTGGCACCGGACCAGCGACGCCCGGCCGCTGGACGTCGTCGCGCTGACGCTCGTCCGAATGGCCCAGGGCGGGATCTACGACCAGCTTGGCGGCGGCTTCCACC
>JAMCZD010000258.1:0-4850 GCA_023473405.1 Candidatus Omnitrophota bacterium | reverse complement strand
GGCGATGGCCGCCGAAGTTCCCGGCGCCGACACGCTATGTTTTTTATGCATGGCTCCCTGCGTTCTTTTCATTGCCTTACTTCTTCGCGGCGGCATAACCGCGCACGAATCCGAGGCATTGGGCAACTTCCAGTACCGAGGTAGTCCAGTTGATCTTGATCAGTGTTTTCATATTGGTGTTGCTTATTTAGCAGGATAATTTGGTGGAACGGCTCTTCTGTCAAAATAAAAAGCGTGAACAGATTCGCCCCCACAAAAGGATTGAGTATGCGGCCGTTATGGCTTACTAAAACATACACGTGGATAAGAAATGGCCGCGATAAGAAGCTAAGAGCGCTCGGGAAATTTTACGGACTATGAAAATCATCAAGATCGAAACCTACCCCGCAGGCGCCGGCTGGAAGAACTGGCTGTTCGTAAAGGTCTGCACGGATGAAGGATTGCACGGCATTGGCGAGGCTACCATGAATGGATTTTGCCGAACCGCCGAGGCGGCGGTGCATGAGCTCGAGCATTTTGCGATTGGCAAGGACCCGAGAAATGTCAATGCCATTGCCAAAGCGATGCTCGAGACCATCCAGGATGCCGGGCATACGACGCTCTTCCGATCTGCCGGCATCGAGGTTGCGTGTTGGGATATCCTGGGCAAGTCGCTGAATGTTCCTGTTTACCAGCTTCTAGGCGGCAGGCACCGGGACTCGATCCTGGGCTATGCCAATGGTTGGTACCGAGCCGAACGCACCCCGGAAGCCTTCGTAAAGGCCGCCAAAGGCGTCGTGGCAAAGGGACTCAAAGCCCTCAAGCTCGACCCGTTCGGGCTGGCAAAGGGATTCATCGGCGAGAAGGAGCTGGAAGTAGCTTACAACATAGTAAAAGCCATTCGCGACACGTTCGAACCCGAACTCAGGATTATGATCGATGTGCACACCCGGTTCGCGCCTTCCGAGTCGTTGCGGGTGGCTCGCAGATTGGCTCCGCTCGATCTCTTCTGGTGGGAGGAACCAACTACTGCCGAGCGTGATCAGCCGACGAACGATATTGCCGCCCAGTGCCCGATTCTCGTTGCGACGGGCGAGACGTTCGACAAGGTAGGCCGCTTTATGAGCCTGGCGATAGGCGGCGGGGTGAGCATCTGGCAACCGGACCCAATGTCGCTCGGTGGTATTACCAACACGATAGCTGTGGCCAACGTCGCCAAGGCGAATGGAGCGTGGATCGCGCCCCACCAGAGCGGCGGGCCAATAGCCACGGCAGTGTGCCTCCAACTCGCCGCCTGTGTGCCGAACTTCCTCATTCAAGAACACTTCGACCCGTTCAATGAACCTTGGACCCGCGAGTTGGTTACCTGGACACCCAAAATCGATCCTGACAATGGACATCTCGAGATACCAACGGCCCCTGGGCTTGGCCTCGACTTGAACCTCGAGGTCATTCGGGCGCATCCCTACGATCCAACTGCCTTCTTCAATACCTCCGTCGAAGGCTGGGAGAAGCGAATCGGCGTGGACAAAAAACAGGTTTAACGCGCGGCAACCTCGATTGCGCTCGAATCCGGGTGCTGCTAACTCACCCGCGATCCGGTGCAAGTTGTGTTCTCAACCACACCCTCCGTAGGGAGCACTAATCCGTTCACGGTTTGTATAAACGATAGAACCGTTTCTCGTCCGGGGCTGTAATTAGAACCTGGTTGCGGCCGTTGACTTGCTCGGGCTTTGCCGAAACATCCACCCAATCCTCTGCGAGGGCCGAGGTGCTTTCCT
The DNA here is from genome assembly GCA_023473405.1 of Candidatus Omnitrophota bacterium. GTDB lineage: Bacteria > Verrucomicrobiota > Verrucomicrobiia > Limisphaerales > UBA1319 > JAMCZD01. The sequence continues at coordinate 3,090 of JAMCZD010000258.1, read as the reverse complement.
GCAACTGCCATCCATCCATAGGCGCCGGCCAGGAGACGATGACGCTGTTGGTTTTGGTGAGCTCGATGGAAAGAAGCGGGGCGTCGAAGGTTACCCCGACAGTGTGATTGGTATCGACGTTCCATAGAGTAAACTCGGTGTCGTTAGTCTGAACCGGCTGTCCGTCCAGCCACCAAACCGCCACGTAGCAGCCTGCGTCCGGGGTAGCGGAAAAGGATTGGTTGTAGCCGTAAACGATCGAGACGGCGCCGGTCGGTGAGATACTGCCATGCGGGCCGGCGCTTGCCTGCACTGTATAGGTATCGGGGGCGAAGCTCACGCCAACCGAGTGCTCGGCGGTGATACTCTGCAAGGCAAATGTATTGCCGCCCGTCTGGGCGATTTGATTATCCACTGTCCAGATGTCCACATGGTAATGAAGATCGGGCCGCACCGTTAAGGTCAATGTATCTCCCCAGCCCACGAAGATGGATTCGCCATTGTCGCCGTTGTCCAGTTGGCCGTCCGGCCCAACGGTGATATTCACCCGGTTGGTTATTCGCGAGAAAGTGGCCAGAACGCTCACCTCGTCCTGGTCGCCGAGGTGCAGGGTGATGGCATTTACTGACCAACCCATTGATTCTCCATCGACAAACCAATTCTCGAGCTCGTACCCAACGTCTGGCGTGGCCGTGATATCCAGGTCCGACATCTTCGGCACAACCACCGTGCCCTTGGGACTCACATCTCCATTCGAGCCACACGAGATGCTCACGTTGACGTTGCCTTCGTGGGCTTGAATCGACGGAATCCACCACCAAACGAGAAACGCCGAAAGCATGATCCGGAGCCCTACGTTCCATAGCGGGAAGCGGGTGTCTAAGGAGGACGAACAAACGAACAAACGGACCGGGTTGGTTGGCATGGTCAAATTGAAGGTGAACCGCATTTTCATGGGACTAAACTGGATTTTCTATGAATGCCTGAGAGTCATTCGAGAAGGACAACTGTCGCCGTGCTTCACTGCCTGCACAGCTTATCAAATCAAGTAACGAGAACTTGCATGGTTGTCATGGCGCGGAGGATAGCGGCTGGAAGAATCGAAGATCAAGAGAAAAACAACACACGGAATGCTTCCCGGCAAAGGATAATCAGGGCTTGGCAGCAGCCTCGCCCCACCAAATGCAGGTAGGGACGAACTGCGGCTCGTCCCACTTGCTCGCTTCCGAATGACAAACGCGGTGTGACTCAAGCCGGCTGACAGAGTGGAGCACGGACGTCCTCGCCGGCGGGTTAGCCGTGCGTTTCGCCGGGTCTTCCTTCGGATGCCGGCGTCGGGAGGCTACACCTTGTCAACCCCGCTGGCTTGGACTTCGCTCCCGACAGAATTACGTTGCGCGCCACGGAACCAAGCCGTAGGCTAATTGAAACCTAAATTCCCTATGCGGACGAGTGGAAATAGCAACCGGCACCGGACTAGAAGCAACCCTTGCCAACGATGGCTTTGGCGGAATCAGACGCGGTTTCCTGTTTCCCGGCGCCAGGCCGTTTTCGCTTCGAGCATTAGATACAACGGAGGAAACGTATGCGAACCCTGATCACCACCCTCATCCTAACCTTCGCCCTAATAATACCATGTTCAGGTATGGACCCTTTTCGCGATCAAATCCGGATTGAAAGCGACCTGGTGTATTACGGTCTGGCGGCGGACTCGATGGTGCGCGGCAAGAATCCCGTCATGAACGGCCTGCCGGTGGTCGAAAACAGCATCATCAACAAGGGCGGCGTATTGTTGAACTTTTTCGACCTCGGCTACAACGGGACTTTCAGTTATGGCATCTCGCGTTCAGCCGACGATTACCAGGGCGTATTGGACATAAAACCATGCAATGTCAAGGTGCGGTTTCCTTATACTCTCAAGTACCAAAATAAGTATCTGACCTTCGGCTGGCGATACCGGGGGAACGACGTTGAACCGTGCAACGTTTACCTTTGGTCCTCGGCCAACGGCATCGATTGGACCGTCGAGAATGGCGGCTTGCCGGTGCTCACCAAATCTTCCGAGCCGGCCTCGATCTGGTTTAACATATGGAACGTCGCCGTGGCCGTTGACGGTTCGAATAATTTTCACATGATCGTCGAGTGCGCCCCGGGAGGGGTGGATCAGAAGGGTGTTGGTCTGGGTTATTCGACCGCGAGAATGGTGGATGGGAAGATCAACTTCGATCCCAACCGGACGCAGGCCCATGTGATCAACGGCGGCGGGAATCCGTATCTCTATTACAGCAAGAAGGAAGATACCCTGCTGGCCATCCATGGGATAGTCCATTCCAGCATGAACATGTTTTCCTCGGATTACTGGTGGATCACCGCTTCCTATCTGAATCGCGCCAATCATCATTGGTTCACCAAGCCGGACAAATTTTCCTTTGGCAAATCAGGCATTCACGTGGCCGATCCGCACGCGGAAGAGGTGATCGTTGATAACCGTTTGTGCAGCCGGATCATATTCTCCTACAATCAAAGGTATATCTATTCCCTGTTTGTCGAGGGGGGATTGGATGACCTGCTGCGAAGGATCATGAATTAATAGGCAATGGGGTCGCATCTCCACATTCCACATTCCCGCACTCTCTCATCCTTTGGCCGGGCGACGGTTCAATCGCGCCGGGAGGCAATGCGTCCCTGGCCGAGCACTGTTTGAGCCGTTCGATGTCCACGCCCATGGCGTTGCCGTTTGCCTGGGCCGCAAGTGCCGCGCGGCTGAGGCTTGGCAACCGGAGTTTTGAGGGATGTGGAGATGCGTGCCTAATTTTACACATTCAGGGGAACCGGTTTCGATTCAAACTTCGGTACCCTCGATCATAAGTTCACCCGCCTGGCTGAGTTGACGGAGTTGGGCGATAATGGGCCGCCAGTAGATGCGATCGGCCTGTTGCAGTTTTTGAATTCGGCTTTGCAGCCAGGCGTTTATTTGCTCTTCGAGCGGCTCGGGTGTATCTCTATTTTCCTTGATCAGTCGGGCATAATCCCGGAGTGCCATCGGCGTATTGGGAGGGGGCCAGGTGGACGGATGCTCCTCCCCAAAAAGACGCAATTCCGGCAGAGTGA
>JAMCZD010000408.1 GCA_023473405.1 Candidatus Omnitrophota bacterium | reverse complement strand
GGTGGCTACGGAGACTTGCGCTCCGGAAAAGCCGCTGGCGCCAATGGGCGAGAATTGGGCGGCGGGAATAACCGCGCCATCGACCCGGACCTGACCGACTGCGGCGGCAGGGGCCATAATATTGATGAAATTACCGGTGAAATCGACGGTGGGTGTCTGAACGACGTAGCTCGAGCCAAAAAGCCCGATGGGCGGGATCAGGACCATGAACGGATCGGCATTCTTGACGTTATCGAAATCGGAACTATTGGCATATTGGGCAACGAGGATGGGTTTGTCGGAGTTGATTTGTGTCCCGGTCGCCAGTTGGACTTCGATGAACCGTCCTTGGTTGATCGCGTGAGGGATCGGTACTCCATTGGTGGTTACGGTGGTATTGTTGAACAGGGCCAGGAACCGGAAGGTGTCGCCTTTCGAGCGGGTGCGGAGCGGGACGCTGACAAACGTGGTTCCCCACATTTTGGCGGGAAATAGTTGTTCGACCAGGTAGTTGCCGAAGAAGGTAGTCGAGGTGGGCAGGTTGGCGCATTGATGGCTGCCGAAAACGGCAATGGGCTGATCGGCAACGATAATGGTGCCGGTGAGGTCGGCGGGGGCCGAAAGGGTGTTGCGCAATTGATAAGTCTGACCGCGCATGAGGGGAACCGTGAATGGGATACCGGCGGGATGCGCTCCCACTTTGGCCGAAGGCACCACGGTGACCGTGGTTCCATCCTGGGTGGCAACCATGGCGAACTGGGAACCGCTAAGCTCGGGCACGGCATTGAACACGTTTTGGTAAGTCAGGACCATGTAGACCTTGCCCAACGCCGAAGTCGAGAGGCCGAGGAAAGAATCGGTGGTAAACCGGATATGGTTATGGCCATAGACATTGACCCTGCGCGATGCGGTTATGTGTATACCCTTTTTCTCGATCAGTTCGTTGGCGTTGGCCAGGTCGGCTTCACGGGGGAGAGTGACAGTGGCTACGCCGGCCGCGGGTATGGCATAGCCGGCTAGGAAAGGAGTGGCCAGGCCTGGCATGGCGACGGCGCCAATGGTTCCAGGGGCGCCGGCAATGAACAATTTGAGTTGGGGTTGATTGGTTGGATCGGGGGCGTAGTTACCGGGGAAAGTCAGCCAGAAGTCAGTGCCGCCGCTGCCCAGACCGCAAGGCTCGCGGGAACACTCGAGTCCTTGTTGGACCGACCTGATGACGTTGCCGCATAAACCACGAACCCCATGCACATACAGGGTGCAACCCGAGGTTACCGGGAAAGGCAGATCGGTAATTAGAGTCACGATGCGCGCGTCCTCGTTAAGAAGGATTTGCGATATGCTAATTGGAGTCGAGCCGCAGGTAAGTTGATAGTTGGCGAGATTGGTGGCTGAGGCGGACGAAACCGGCGAGCTGAAGGTGATGACGATTTGATTGTCCTCGCACACAGCATAAACGGAGACAATTTGGAGCGGGCCCTGGTTGATTCCCCAAGCCCAGGTGTCGGCCATCGGAAGTTGGGTCGTGGGCATGCCGCCAAACAGGATGGTTTGAACGGTGGCACTGTCGTAAGCCATGGCATGATCGGTGCGTGGGCTGGGGCCTTCGGCCTTTTTTTCGGCCCAGTTCTTGCCATCCCATTCCCAGGTATCGCCCATGGGCGAAGCCGAAGTTTTGCCGCCACCGAAAAGGACGATGCGATCGCAGTTGTCATCGTAAGCCAGGGCGTGAAAGGCGCGGGCAGGAGGACCGCTGTTGGCAACTCGAGTCCATTGCTTGCCATCCCAATTCCAAGTATCGCCAAGGACGGTATCCTTTCCAAAACCGCCGAAGAGAATAGTCTGGTTTTGGGAACTCCCATAGGCCATGGCGGAGCGCATGCGCGGTTCGGGGTTGGTGCTGCCAGTGCTGACCTGGGCCCAACGGCTGCCGTCAAACACCCAGGTATCACCCAAAGGAGCGCCATCAGGTGATTGTCCGCCGAACAGGACAGTTACACCCAAAGCGCTATTATAAGCCATAGAGTGGCCCGAACGCAGGCTTGGCCCAACGACTTCGAGTCTTTTCCATTGCGTGCCGTCCCAGGTCCACGTGTCATTCTGTGGGCTTTTGGCGTCACTGCCGCCGAAGAGGACGGTCAGGTGTATCCGGCTATCATAGGCCATTGCGGTGAAGGCGCGCGCGCTCGGTCCTTCGGTGGCCACTTGGGTCCAAGTCGAACCGTCCCATTCCCAGGTATCGCCCATGAGGGTTTTGGGGCCGTAACCGCCGAAAAGCACCACGCGATTGCGCGCCGAGTCATAGGCCATGGCGTGCCCTCGGCGGGCCTGAATCCGGCCTTGATCAAAAGTAATCCAGGATTTGTTATCGCAGCAGGGTGAGGGGAGCACTTTCAGGGTGGCACAATTGGTTGCGCTGCCGCAAAAGCCATAAACCACAACGCAATAAGTCCCGGCATCCGATGGGCCGACGGAAGGGAACTCCAACACATTCGTGACTTGTCCGGACAATAGAACGCCATTCTTGAACCACGCGAACGAGAAAGGGCCTTCGCCAGAGGGCACAGTGGTGAGTGAGACGGGGTCACCAGGGTATGCCACCGTGTTGGTCGGGCCGGCGGCAGCGGGTGGATTGGCAAAAGTCAACGTGGCATTGGAACTGACAGTGGAACCGAATGGATTGGTGACTTTGATGGTATAAGTGCCAAGGTCAGGCGGTTCGACGGTGGCGATGCCGTAGTTGGAATTGGTAGCGTCAGCAATGGCGGAATTATTCAGAAACCACTGATACGTGAGCGGCACGCTGCCAGTCGCGCGGATGGTGAACGCAACCTTATCGCGCGGGCATACCGATTGACTTCGAGGCTGCAGAGCGATGGTTGGGGGCGAACCGTTGGTCGAAACCCAGACCGATTCGCCCACGCGAATATCAACGGGCGCGCCCGGCGGGGAAGTCCAGGCACCATCTTTCAAGGTATAAATGGTGTAATTGGGCGAGGCCAGGGTGTCAGGATCGAAGCCATGGCCGGGGTTGAACCGATAGACAATGGTGAAATTGGGCGGGTTATAGCCAAGGATATTGGCAATTGTAGCGACGTCGTTTGTCTGACGGGCAACGAGAACCGTTCCGGGTCCGATGTTTAACGGCAGAACGGGTGTATGAGAGATGCCGTTGATGGTGAGGTTGAAAGTACTCGAGAGGCTGTTGGAGAAGTAGATTCCTTCACCCGGATTCAGAACGTTAGTTCCCGGCAACCAACCCGCGGCAGCGGTGTAAGTCTCGATAGCGCCGAAACTCTTGGTAGCAAGGTTGTATTTCATCAGTTGTGAACCCAGGGGTGCGGCGGGTATGATGATGCGAATGCCGTTGCCATTGGCGCCGTCGACTTGATTGGCAATGAGGTTCCAGCCGGGCGCGAGGGAAATCGAGTAGGAAGCGGCCTGGCCTCCGGTGAATGCCGCCGTTGTCAACCAGGCGAAGGCGAATAGAAAAAGCTTCGGTTTCATAATTCGGCTAAAAAGAGAACTCGACTTGACCTGGATTGGCCAGGACCAAGGTCAGGATCAAGGCCGAGTTCAAATCGTAATAGTTTTGCGGGGCGCCACTGAACAAGTTTACGGCGATCCCGCTGGGGCCGATTCCCACCAAGGTATCCTGGTAGCCCTCGCCGAGATTTTCGGTTACCGTATCGGTTCCCAAGGGTATACCCGGATGGGTAAGAGTTGAGCTCAAGTCGAACAGGTAGGAATCGTTGCCTTTGCCGCCGAAGAGTTGATCGTTGCCATCGGTTCCGAGCGACGGGTTGAATGCACCTGCCCCTTGCAAGACGTCGTCGCCGTCTTCACCGGCGAGAATATCCGAGCCTGCGCCGCCATAAATGCTGTCATTGCCACTGCCGCCCACGAGGAAGTCATTACCGTAGCCTCCATAAAGGGTGTCGTTTCCGTCCATGCCGTAGAGCAAGACCGATCCGGCGGTGAAGGCGGACGCATTCATGAGGTTATCGCCAGCGCCACCGGCGAGTATAACCCTCTGGATGTTGGCAAGAGTTTTGGTCTCGGTTCCAGAGGCATCGGCAATGGCAAGCGAGGTATCGGTCAAAATGAAGTCGGCATCACGGATTTCGCTGAGGCGGTTGGCGCCGGCCCGGCCATCGATGACATCGCCTCCGTGTCCGCCGGTGAAACCGTTATCGAGGGCGTTACCAAGGAGATGGTCTGTCTGATCCGTGCCGACGATATTTTCGACGCTGTCACTGTTGATGAGAGTGAGTTTAAGGTTGGCGGATTGAACGGTCTGTTGGCCGGTGGAAGCCAAGTCTACTGTTACGCCAGCATTTTGAGTGGCCGAGAAGTCGAGGGTATCGATGCCGTTTGCGCCGCCAGGCGACTCGTAGATGATGTCTTCGCCGGACGGTTGATCGGCGTTGAATTGGTAAACATCATTGCCGGCGTTGCCGCGCAGGGTGTCATTGCCAGAACCGCCGATGAGAATATCGTTTCCGGCGCCGCCGACCAGTGTGTCATTTCCCTCCCCGCCGTCGAGGATTGTCGAGCTGGTAAACGCGGAAGCATCGATCGAATTATCGCCGGGCCCGCCGGTGAGTTGGGCAGCCTGGATATGGTTTAGCGAACTAACCACGCCGCCGATAGTGAGGGAGGAATTGGTCAGGACGAAGTCGGCGTCGGCGGAAGCGATGATCGTGTTAACACCGCTTTGGCCGTCGATAGTGTCGGCGCCGCCCCCGCCGCTGAAGGTGTTATCGAGTGAATTCCCGGTAAGAGTATCGGCGCCGGGGCTGCCAATGATCGCTTCCACGTCGGCGCTGAGGAGGAACAATTGGAGTTGACCAGGGGCGACAGTTTGAAGAGCCCCGGTGCTGGAGAGGTCAACCGTTACAGGGGTGACAAATGCAGAGAAGTCCAACGTGTCCACACCATCGTTTCCGCTGACATAGACGGTGTGTATAGAACCGAATGGACGGAACACGACGCGATCGTTGCCAATGCCGCCATCGATCAAATATTGGCCCGAGCCGGGGATCAAGGTGTCATTGCCATCGCCGCCGGCGAGGTAGGCGTCGCCGCTGAATGCCGAGGCGTCTAGGGTATCGTTTCCGCTGCTGCCATTAAGGAAGGCGCGCTCGATGGAGACGAGAGAAATTGCGGCGCTGCCGCCGGTGAATGAAATGGCAGCATCGGAGAGGGTAATGGAATCTCCATTGGTGGCGGCTTGGGCCTGAACGGTATCGAGGCCTCCGGCCCCATTGACGGCCAGATTCCCAGCGGTCCAACCGGACACGTCGAAGGTGTTATTGCCGGGGCCGCCATTGATAACCGCCGTTTGGATATTGGCCAAGACATCAAACTCCACGTTGCCGGGAGCGGAGGTGAGAGCGGTCAAAAAATTGTTGTTCTTGAGAACGAACATGAAAGCGTCACGTGTCTCGACCAATTGATTGTTGCCTGTGCCACCGTCAACAGAATCGTTGCCGGGGCCGCCGGTCAAAATGTCATCACCGGGGCCGCCATTAAGGGTGTCGCGACCGCTTCCGCCGATCAGCACATCATTGGCTGGGCTGCCATTGAGCGTCGTGATGCCGCTGAACCCGGCGGCATCGAGTGTATGCCCGTCTGGACCAGCCGAGAGAATGGCAACATCGATGCCGGTTAGGGTAATGGGGGCGAAATTGATTGAGATGGCAAGGGCGCTATCGGTCAAATGGAAATCCGCATTCGCAGCGGCAATGATGGTATCGGCGCGAGGTTGGGTGGGACTGTCGCCACCGTTGATTTGGCCGGTGCCGGTAAAGCCGGTGAGATTGAAGGTATTCAAGCCAGGACCGCCGGTCAGGTTTACCACCTCAATGCTATCCAAGGTTTCAGTCTGGCCGGTCCCGCGGCTCAGGCTGGTGTCGGTGAGGGTAAAGTTGGTATCGCCCTGCTCATCGATGGTGTCCACTCCAAGCCCGCCGATAAGGTCATTACTACCGTAACCACCATCGAGCAGGTCGTCGCCGCTCTTGCCATCGAGCAGGTCACTGCCAAGGCCGCCGCGCAGAGTATTATTGTTGCTGTTGCCGCGAATAACGTCATCCAGGGCGCCACCGATAACCTGTTCAATACCTTCGCCAATCAAGGTTATAGTAAGGTTCGGATTTACCACCTGTGGACTGCCGACAATGGACATGTTAAGCTCTATCGGGAAGGTGGCGGTGCCGGAGAAGTCCAAGGTATCAAAACCTGGGTCGGCTATATTCTCGATAATCGTCTTGTTGCCTTGCGGGGTGTCGGTGTCGAACACGTAGGTTTCGCTGCCCGGGCCGCCGGCCAAGACATCGATGCCTGGACCGCCGATGAGCACGTTGTCCAGGGCGTTGCCGGTGAGCGTGTCATTACCGGCGCCGCCGGTGGCATTTTCAATGGGATCGACCAGTTTCAGGCTAAGGTCTGGATTAACGGTCTGGCTGGTTGGCGCTGTGGTCCCGAGATTGACCGTGACATCCGTGGTGGTGCTGGAGAAATCGAGGGTGTCGCGTCCCCCATTGCCAATGACGGTGTCGGCGCCGAGCGGGGTGTCAGCATCAAACCGGAAGGTATCGTCGCCGGCGCCACCGATGAGGGTATCGTCGCCCCGCAGGCCGGCAAAGGTGACCGAGCGTGAGTAACCCGACGCATCGAGGGTATTATCGCCGGGACCGCCGGTAAGGCTAACGTTTTCGAGCGACCCGAGTTGGTAAGTTGAACCATTGGGCAGGCTCAAGGCTGAGTCTTTGAAGAAGCCATAGAGTAAATAGAAGAACAGCCCTTCGATCGGTGTGGCGTCATCGAGAATCATGTCGGCGTCGTTAGTGACCAGCAGGGTATCGTTCCCGCCATCGCCGGCGATGAAGGCTGAGCCATTCCAACTGGTGAGATTGAATGTGTTATCCCGCGGTCCGCCTAATAGTTGGGCCATCTCGATGCTCGAGAGGCTAAAGGTGCTCAAGGGCGCGCCGGCGCTGGTCTTGTGGACCAAGGTTGCGGTGGTTGGACTGGTGGTGGTCAACTCGACGATCGGAACATCACGGTTGGAAATGACCGTATCGAAGCCGTAACCGCCATCGATAACGTCGTCATCCAGTTCGGCATAAACGATGTCGTTGCCCAAGTCGGCTTTCACGATATCCTGGCCGGCATTGCCCGCCAGAGTGTCATTACCGAGTTGACCATTGATGAAGTCCGGGCCATTGCCGCCGTTGACGATATCCTTGCCAGGCCCGCCGGAATAGACAATGGCGCCCAGGTTATTGTAAGGCGGATTGGGATCGATCACGGTGGGTGCCGGGATATTGCCGGAGTCGCCGATGAGTATATCCCAATCATCACCGCCCTGGATGGAATCATCGTCAGTGTTGGCTCCGAAAGAATCACCGCCGATATAGACCTCAGCCTGATCGAGCGGGCGGCCGGTCGGATCACGCAGGGAGAGGTGAAAGACGAGCGGATCAGTGCAGAATCCGAGCGAGTCCGTATCGATAATAGGGACGTCAACGGTCTTGACGGTTTCGCCCACGCCAAAGTAGAGCAGAATGGAAACCCGAGTGTAATTTATGCCTTGAACCGCTGTTCCATCTTCGGTCCGCACAACCACCGGACGGGGATCGAATGAATCGCCGCGCACAACAGTAATGGTGATCAGCCCCTCTTTGACCGACTCCGAAACGCTGAATGCCGAATCGCCGAACTCAAACTTGCCCGGGCCAGGGACTGGCTGGACGTCGGCCAGACGGATGCCGGCGTCAAGGTCGGTGACCGATGGACTTCCGGTGCTCAAGGTAACGATGCTCGTTCTTCCTCCAACCACGACATCACTGTTGACTGAAGGCGGGGCGGGCACGGGGCTGACGAAGGTGTAACCTTTCGGGAGGTCGAATTGAACAACGTATTCGCTAGAGGAAGCCTGGAGATAAATACCGGTGAACGAATAGGAGCCGGTATTCGTGACCAAGGCGTTTACCGGGTTACCGTCGCAATCGAACAGGGTCACCACGACGTCCTGGCCGGTAAACAGCTCGCCCGCATCCTGCTGCCCGTTATTGTTGGCATCGAGCCAGACCTGGCCTTTGATCGAGCCGCCTGTGTTCAAGCTGCTCGTGTCAACGCTGAAGATGGGACCGCTGTCATAAACGGGATGAAGGGCGGTTGTCGTGGCGGTGACGACCGCATCGTAAGAGCCTTGGTTGATGGGCACATTATTATCGGTAGCGGTCATCCAATGGCCTCCTACCACGTGGTCATCGCCGCCGCCGGCGTCGATTGTGTCATTGCCGGGTCCGCCGAAAATGGTGTCGTCGGTGCCGCCGCGTCCCGTGTCCTTGTTGCTGTCCGGAACCACGCTGAACGTAGAATTGATTTGGTAACCCACTCCGCCAAAAGCGGGAAGCCCAATGTTGCCTTCGAATTTGATTACCTGTGATTCATTATTCGTGGTAGTCTGGTACGAGCCTGATCCGAGGAGTATGTAACCATTGTAAGGCGACTTGACGGTATCGCCATGGACCTTTAGGCTAACCTGTCCGAGCAGGACCTGCGTGGTGTAATTTCCGTTGGCATCGGTGGGGACGGTATTGGTTACCGGCGTGACACCGCTGGTATAGCTGACGTCGACGGTGACGCTCTTGATACCTTTTTCGTTAAGGTCTTTGAAACCGTTTCCATTGTTGTCGTAGAAGATATTGCCGCTGATAGGGGTCAGATCGTCATCGAAAATGGTGGCAATAGCCACGCTGTCCTTAGGCTCGAGAGTTGCGCCAACTGGAGTAGCGATGCGAACGGCGAAGGTCTCATTAAGCTCGGCTATGGTATCGCCGAACACCTGGATCGGAATGCTCGCTGAACTGCTGCCGGCGGGTATGGTCACGCTGCCTTGGGCGGCGGTGTAGTCCTGGCCGGCAATGGCAGTAAGATTGACGGTTTGATAGTGAATAGTCACTCCGCCCGGGCCGGCCACCGAGGTTGCGTTAGTGGCGGGGTCTTTGAGATAGACGTAAAAGTTATGGGCGGTATTAGCCCCGGAGCTGCCTTCCCACATCCCGAATGAGAGGTTCGGGATCAAAGAGAAGACAGGCGGCACGATATAAATGGCCGGCGTATTGCCGTCTTTGATTGTCAGCGTTGCCGTGTCGGGTTGAGCGCGAACCGGGCCTCCAGTAGGATTCCGCAGCGACAGCAGCACGGTTTCGTCGCCTTCAACGATATTATCGGAGTAAATGGTAATGGGGATGGTCTTGGTCAGTTCGTCCGAGTCGAACCGGACCAACTGCCGGAACACCGGCGCATAGTCCAGGCCGCCGGTGGCGGTGCCGTCAGTGGTGTAAAAGACAACCACGGCCTGGGAGCTACCCGGCGTACGCACGAGGGTGATATTGGCTGTGGCGGTCCCACTGACTGGTTCTTGAACGGTGTAATTGGCATCACTGAACCGCACGCTCCAGGGGCCGTAATCGACGTTTGCAACTGTGTCGGCATCCTTGATCACGACCGTTACATGATTGCCTTCAGAGGCAGGTGTAGCGGCGATTATGGCGTTATCCGCGCTGAGAAGGTTAACGAAAAACGTCCGGTCACCTTCGACCCGATTATCCGGGTTTACCTGGACGGTGATAGTCTGGGACAGCGGGCCGCCAGGTTCGAACACGAGCTGGTTTGATGCGTCAGGCATATCGGGATTTGGAATCCCAACATAATCGGGCAGGTCGGCACTACCGGAGTAAACCGCCTCGACGGCTGTTCCGGGTGAAGTAGCGAAAGTAACGGTGACTACCTTGCCGCTGGGAGCGGAGAGTTGGACATCGAGATTGACGAAAACCGGCGAGGTGTGGTCTTCGGTAACCTCGGTTTGGAATAGGCCGCCAATAGGAGTGACCGGTGCAATAGAAACACTCACCGGCCCGTCGTTATCGCGAATGATGCCAAAGCCGCGGCTATCGGAAATCCCGGCATAAGTTGGGTTAAACAGGTCCACCCAGAACTTTTCAGTATCCTCATCGAGGGCATCGTCGAGAGTAGCAACAGTGACAACCTGGTTGGTCACGCCCGGCTCGAAGGTGATGGTCCCGTTCCCGGGTGTAAAGTCCGCATTAGGCAGTGGGGACGGAACAGCGGCGTCAGTGGCGGGCAAGCCCTGGAATGTCAGGGCGGAATCGGTGCGCCAATCAACCGAGACCGGGTATTGGCTTGGATTGGACAGGGTAACGATGAAAGTGGCAGGGGTGCCTTCAGTTTCATCCGGAGTTGGATTGTAGTCCTGGATGGCGATGGTTGGAACAGGATCATCGTTAATAATGGTGCCGAGAATGACGGGTTGGCTCAGTGTCAAATTGAATGGCCCGCCGGAGTCCATGCGTTGGGACCGGACTATTTGGAGTTGAAACTGTTCATCCGGTTCGAACATCGAGTCGCCGTTGACCAGGACACTGATTTGCTTGGAGGTTTGGCCGGGATCGAATTGCAAAGTCCGGGTGCCGTTCATGGGAACGTAATCGCCGCTGGAAGCGGTTGCTGTGCCATCCACGATTGTATATTCGACTTGGACCGGTGCGGCTTGCGGGCCGGAGAGGGTGACGTTGAAGACCAGTTGTGCCTGGCCGGTATTGCCTTCGGCTACGGAACTATCGGTTATCGAAACCTTGGCGGGGCCGGTGTAACCGGCGCTAACGGCGGTAAACGTCTGGTCGTAGGTGACATTAAAGATGTTGGTTTGGCCCAGGGTCGGTCCCGCGTTCGGGTCGGCATCATTGTCGTCGGAGGCTTGTCCCACGTTGGTAGTGGTTCGCGCGGTGAAGTCGAGACCGGTTGGCAGGGAAAAGACCAGGATATAGTTGTTCGGATCGAGGCCGAGGAAGGCGAAGGCGCCGTCCACGTCGGTCTTTTCGGTGGCGATAGGTGAGCCGATGCCGGGCGGATTACTGGCGGTGAACAACTGCACGGTAACGCCTCCAAATCCCGTTTCGTCCGAGTCGCGTTTTCCGTTCAGGTTCAGGTCGTACCAAATGCTTGATTTGATGGCTATGCCGGTATCGCGGTCGCCGGTGCGGCCCATCGAGTCATCACCAAAGATCGTGTCGTTGCCGCGTCCACCGTCGATGAAATCGTTGCCATCTTCCTCGATGACCTCGGTATCGCCATTGGCGGCGAGGTTGCCGCCGTAAAGGAAGTCATCGCCGTCGCCGCCAAAAATGACATCGCTGCCACCGCCGCCCACCAGGAAATCATTACCGCTGCCGGTCAGTCCCTTGGCGGTTATGCCGGAAGACGGGATAGCGGCGAGGGCAGTCTTGATAGGACCCAGGTTTGCCTGCGTAATATTGAGATTGTTGACGGTGCCGACCTGGTCGCCGATCAACAGATCGGTTCCGCCGTGGGCATAGATTTTGTCATTGCCATTGCCGCCGATGAGCAAGTCATTGCCTGCTCCGCCGAAGACCTGGTCGGAGCCGTCGCCACCGTCGATGACATCATCGTCGCGGTTGCCGCGGATGAGGTCGTCGCCGGCGCCGCCGAAGACGAAATCGCTTCCGGCGTCGGCCTCGATGGTATCATTACCGTCGCCGCCATCGACAAAGTCATCGCCGTCACCGGCAACGATCGTGTCATCGCCGTTGTCGCCATAGAGTGAATCGCCCTCTGGACTACCGGTGATGCTATCATTGTCGCCGTTGCCGTGTATCGTAATGGCAACGGTGCCGGCGGTGATCGTGTCATTCCCATCGCCGCCTTGAAGGACCACGCCGGTGGCTGTGGCGGCAGAGCTGGCGATGATGGTGTCGTTTCCGGGGCCGCCATCAGCCAGTGAATTAGCGCCGTCGCTGAGGTAAATAGTGTCGTTACCCACGCCGCCATTGGCCTCGACGGGCGAAAGAACGGTGCGAAAATCGAGAACGTCATCGCCCTGGCCGGCGTCGAGGACAACGATTTTATCCACCCCGGTGAAGGTTTTCTTGTGGTTGCTCCAGGTGACGTCCACGGTTTCGTTGCCAGCGGTGCCGTCCACGTGGCGGACGACGAACGTCTCAGAATTATCGGCAGTGTCGACATACTCGCGCAGGGAAGCACGAGAGCCGGCGTTGAGTGTGAGCGTGCTGCCGCTCATTTCGCCCAAGACAGGCTCCGGACAATGAACGTCGAAGGAAACCAGAGTGATTTCGGCGAACCGCCAGGTTTTATCGATGCTGAAGAAGAACAAGTTAATCTTCAGGTAAGCTTCGAGGAACAGGCTAAGCTCGCCATCGATATTGAAGATGCAGCGCGGGTCTTGTTGCGCATTGGCGGCGATCTCGTTCACCCGCATTTTGCCATCGTTATCGCTGTTATCGTTCCACAGGAACTGGACCGTAGCCGATACACCACCGCGAACGCCTACTTCCACAATTACCAGGTCAACCGAGGCGCCGGCGAAAATCTCGCCGGTCAACTTGAGAGCCGGCAAGTCTTTTCCGGAGGCATCCTGAGTTAAGATATAAAAGCCATCCAAAAGGTCCGCCGGGTTCTTATTTGGGTCAGAGATGAATTCCTGGATGCCGAAGGTGTCATAGCCAAAACCGAAATTGATCTCGGCTCCGATGCTGCCACCGAACTGAGCGTAAAGAGGAGGGTAAATCGGTATCTTTTGGGTATAAGTAAACTCGAATTTGAACGTTGGCATCCGCCACTCGACCAGGCGAACCGGTTTGCCAATGAACAGGTTGAACAACTCGGAGGGGTGATCGAAGATGGGGATGCTGAAGTTGTGGAGGCTGCCGATGTCCCCCGCAAAACCGGCCGCGGCGCTCTGATAAGTGGAGCTGACCCCGGGACCAGAGGCACTGCTGATAGCTTGACCGAGATTGATGCTGCTGAGGTTTTCCAGAACCGAAAGGGTTTTCATCTGGCCACTCGAGTCCGGGCTAAGACTGAAGGACCCGAACGGGATCAGGATGGTGCCTTCACCGAGCCCGTCGAGTTTATTGATGAGGGTGATGACTTGGGCGACATCAGAGATGAAATCCACCGTGGACGGCTCGAGCAAACCGAAAAACTGGGCGAGGTCGAGCAGGGTAATCGTTTGTCCGGCCAGGTCGGAGAGAATGGGAATGCGCGCCTGGACCAGGTCGATGATGGGCTGGATCGGTTGGGTGACCTTTTGAATCTGCTTGAGAACCGGTCCCATGAAGTCGGAGATGAATGTTCCCAAGTCCAGCTCGACGTTATTAAAGGAAATCTGGGGCGAGCCGGCACCATTGACGATATCGAAATGCCAGGTGAGATGGAACTGGGCTAATACTCGAGGGAAAGCGGTATTGCCGCCGAAGCTGGCGGCCAGATCGAGATTCACTCGTGCATCAGCGGCTAATTGTGCTTTGAGAATATCCGAGAACTTTGTCCCACTGGACGTCATTTCGGCCCAGGTCAGTTTGCCGTCATTATTCGGGTCGCGCAGATCGACGGCAAAATGGCCGTCAAACAAGCTTGGCGCGTCCGCGTTGTCCGCAACATCGAGCTGCAGGAAGAGTAGTTGGCCGCTGAAATGCAGGCTCGGGATAGTGACCCGGAAGAAGAGGGTCAATTCAGGATCAGACGCCGGGGCTGATGAATTGAAATAGAAACCGTCCTCGGGGCTTACACCGAAGCCGAACTTGAGATCAAACCCGACCGATACATTGACGTTGCCATCCACCGCGAGACCAAAGCCGGGCACACCGATATCGAACTGGATCGGGTTGCCGCTGGTATCAACAAGGGCGATTTCCTTCTTGAGCTCGAGATTCACCACCAAACCCTTCTGGCAATCCAGCTTAACATCAAGCTGGCTGTATCCCTGAGCCGGATCAAACGCGGAGTGGGTATTGGGATTTACGAGAAGGTCGAGCCCGCCGGGGCCAAGGCTGTTCCAGAAGGCCTTCTTGATCGCGTTTTCGATGGCGGTAAGACCGTTGCCGCCGGCTGCCTTTACTTCGTCACGCAGTTCCTTCAGCAGGCCGCTGCGGAAGTCCTGAATGAAATTGGCGGCACCGGCCAAGCCGTCCCCGATCAGCGGCAACCGCGTGTTCAGCACGACCGCATTCAGGCCGTCCTGAATCGAGCCGAGCAACTTGTCCAAGCCATCGAGCAAAGGTCCGGTCTCGCTGGCGATGAGGTCACACAACTGGAGGTTGTCGAACAACTTTGAAAAGTCCGGGGCAACGAGGATGAGCTTGGCGACAGTTACCACGCCAGTGCCGGTATTCGGTCCGGTCGGATCATTGGGAAGGAAAGCGACAGTGAATTGGCCGAGGTTCTGGATAGCCGATTGCACCGCGGCGGCGGTAGTAGACCCGCTGTTGATCTGGACCGTCAGGGTATTACTCGAAAAGCCGGCCGTAGCGCTGTTCCCGACGCCGGCATTTTGTTGGAAAACAACGGTAAAGTTATCCGTGTCACTCGAGGTTCGGGTGATGCTGAAGTCATTATTTGGACCGGGAATGCGGACTTCGGCGACACCCGATACCGCCTGAGTCTCAGTAAAGAGTCGGACCAGGTCAGGAATATCCACCACCAGGTCATTATCCGGATAACCGTCATGGTTGGTGTCGTCCAGACCACCCAAAGGCGAAGATTCAAACGGGGCGAAAATAGGCAAGGTAGCGGTGGCGCCGCCCTTCAGGTGGAGGTCGATGTTATCGAGGTTGAACCAGTCTTCATCGAAGTAATGCCGCCCATCGCCATTGTTGTCCCGCAAACCAAGCCGGAACGTAGCGCCTTTATCGCCCGAGGCCGGTCCAGTATTGGGATTTCCGTCCGCGTCGAGGGTCAGCGAACCGTTTTTAATCCAAATGCCGGCGACCGCGCCGAGTGATGCCTGGATGTTGATGTTGGTGCCCAGCACCTTGGCCGTTAGTACCACCCCGGTGGTATCGTAAAAGAACGGCCGCACGGTCGAGGGATCGGACAGGTCAAGGCCGAAGTCGAGGGTCAGCGCGGCGCTGGCGCTGACAGTCAGGTTACCCGAGCCCTGCACCTGGATGAGCGTGGTAGCCGCTTGGAGGAGGGAGGCTACAGCGGCATTGGTTCCGCCCAGCTCCGCCACCAGTTTCTTCAGATCGAGCGCGAACGGAAGCGAGTTCGCGTATGTGGCCGAATACTTCAGATCGAACTTGAGAGCCACGGACGCGCTGGTGTCCAAGCTGATGGTCAGGACATCGGGATCGAGGTTGAGGACGTGGTCGACCTGGGTTTTAAGGTTGGTAATAGTGTCCTGGAGAGATTGCGACCCGCCGTTGGCGGCGCTACCGATCAATTCGGCAAACTTCGAGGCATAGTCGATCATGTCGTTGATGCTGAGGTCGATCAACGGCAGCCGGTCGTCCAAAAATGAAAAGGCGCTCAGTTGGCTCAGACTGGTCGAGATGGCCTGGAGCGCCTGAATGATTTGGGTAAAGCTCAGGCTGGTGAAGTTCTGAAGGTAACCGATATCCGGATAGGCTAGGAACAAGCCTTCGTTATTAGTAGCCGGATCATAAGGTTCGGCATTGTAATTAAGGTTCTTGATGTCCGGAATCCACACGCCGATCTTCGGATTACTGCCGATCGGGAACGAAAATCCCAGTCCGCCCACGGTAATATCATCGAGCTCTGCCAGGAAACTGCCGGCTAGATTCGGCCCATTCACCATATTGGCGATGTTGTTCGAGGAAGTCCCGTTCATCAAATCGCTCAGGTAAAGACGAGTCGAGCCGGTCGTCCGGTTTTCAAGCGAAAGGCTGGCGGTTAATGGGGCTGGATTGCCTTCATAATCGAGGGTGCCAAAGCGCCCGCTCTGCGCCTGGATTTCCACAAAGCCGAACTTGAGCGAGCCGCTGATCCCATTGGCATTGTAGGAGGTATCAGTGGTAATCGCGAGAGAGCCGGAAAGACTGGCGTGGTCGATGAACAACCCTTTGATGGTCGAGTTTGAAGCCGTCAGAAAATATTGACCGTCGGGGCTAAGTTGAACGCCAAAGCCCAGCTCGGTGGCAAAAGGATCGTTCTTGGGTGAAACGACGGCGAGGTGATTGACAATGCCGAGTTGGGTATCCCGAGCGGAGATGGCCAAGCCCGTCCCGGCGGCTTGGGCAATGATGAGCTGATCGAGTTCAATGGGGCTGCCCAATCCAGTGTAGGTAACCGTGCCAAAGAGATTATTCAGGTCAGTTGCCAAATCGCTGATGCTGCCATTGCCATTCGTATCCGACTTCGAAAGGGTGAGCGTGAGCGGTGACAGGTCGTCGTTGATATAAATCTGGAAGTGCGCATTATCGCTAATCTGGCCATTGGCCGGCACGGGAACCAGGCTCGATGAAAGCAATCGCGGCACCTCTCGCGCACTCAGGTCAAAACCCAAGGTCAAATTGAATCCGACCGTACCGGTGAGAGTCAATTTTCCGTCCAGTTGCGCGCTGGCGATCGGGCCAAAGTCCTGGTTAAAGCTGAATGGCACCGATTGCGAGTAGGAATCGGATATATTGACGTTGTAAGTGTAAACCTGTTGCGCCGCGTTATAAGACACCGCCGGGCCCAACAAAACGGAGGCAAGCTGCGCGAAGAAATCCTCGGTGCTATAACGCGCCGTCAAAATGCCGACTTGATCTACAGTGCTGGGATCATTGTCGCCCGGGCCGAAGCCGAGGTCGTTGATTTGTGAATCGGCAGCAACCAAGTTCAGCGAAGTCCCCGCGGCAATCTCGGCGTCCTTGAGCGCGATAACCAACTGGTCATCCTTGTTCTTCCGGACTTCGATCCGTGCGCTCAGCGCCGCCGGCAAGGCGCTGGAAAGCAAGGCAAGCAGTGCATTGAAATCGGCATACGCGCCGTTCACAGTAACTAAAATGGGCGTTTCATCATTGAGCTGTATCTGGAATTGCGCATTCACCAGGTTCCCGCTCACCGTCAGCGGAGCGTGGGTGACCGGGTCCGTCGCTCGAATGCGGCTTGACTCGAGCTCGACGCTCACCACGTGACTGTAGAGCTTGTCCAGGAAGAGCTGCGACCAATCAAAGGCGTCGCCCAGCGTCTTGCCTCCAGTGAACGGAATTTCGATGTTGAATATGCTGGCGCTTCGGAATGAATCGATCCAGTCGCCCAATTGCCGCAGCATCGAGACAAATCCAAAGGCGTCCGGCTTGGCAAAGTCGGAGAAGGAAAGGCCGGTAGTGATCTCCCCTGTGGGCGAGATGGCAACCAGCAGTGTATTGGTTCCCTGCTGCCTGAACTCTACCTCGCCTGTGCCGGTGTTTACTGATACGTTAAAATTAAACGGCAATGCCGCCGACCCCAGGTGCAGATAGCCTTGGACTCCAACGCGGAGGTAGTTGGTATCCGCCAGGTGGATAGCGGTCACGCCACTGGCAGTTGTAATCGACGTATTCACCGGGGACGACGTGGTGTTTGCCTCGAGGCTAATGGCGCCGCTGATCCCGATAATCCCCGACTCGAATTGGAGGCTCGCCACCCCGGCCAACCCGCCGCTGCCGATAAGAAACGCCCCGCTGCCATTGTTGAAGGAGGCGATGGTCAGCGACCCCGCTTTCAGGTCAAAATGCAGATCGGTCACTGCCGCTTTGAGCTGATTCGAATCGCTGTCGGACAATTCAAAAGCGAAGTTGCCGCCCAGGGTCACGAAGCCCGTCAAGACTATGTTCGCTGAACCGGCGGCGGCCAGATAATCGTGGTAATAATCACCTTCAAATTTGATACTGACATTGTCGGCTGAATTATCGGAAATACTGACCACAATCGGCTGCAAAACGCCATGGCTATCCAGGGTCCCGACATCGGCCCCTGTATTGTTCAGCTCGAGCTTCAGGTCTTTCGCATCAATACTCACCGCCGAGGCGCCGTTCAGCGTCGCTGAGGCAACCGTGACTTCACCCGCCAGCTTCGAAGGCGTAGCCGGATAAATAACAAACGCACCTGTTCCCCCGCTGACGCCCAGGGTTACCGCGCCAGCGCCCAAGGTCATGCTCAGGTCGGATACTCCAACCGTCACATAATCCGAACCACTTTCCGGGTGCACCAGTGTCACCACCAGCGCGCCGGTGATCGCTTCGGTCTGGCCGGCGACATTCACCGAGATGGTTATCGGGCCATGAGAACTGAGCCGGTTGAATGGACCGCCGGGGAGTGAGAGCGACTCTAGGCCGGGAGGGGGCGATGGGCCTGCCAAGGCAAATCCGTTTGAAAAGACAGACGAACCCGGTGCGGGAATAAACGCCGCCGGGGCCGGCCCGGTGTTTACGGAGTCGTCAACCGGTACCGTCAGGTTGTTGAATGACCAATCGAATGGCTGGTTAAAGCCGGCGCCAAAGGCCTGAACGCCGACGTCAATCGAACCTTGTCCCGCCATGCCCGAATCCGTTATCAGGAAAAGGGCCTGGCCATGATTCGCCTCGATGACGCTGGTGCCGAAGTCAAAACTGACATTGTTGGCTTGAACCGTAATCAACTGGACGCCCTCGGCCGTTTGGTGTTGTTCGAAACTGTAGTCGCCGGTCATTGCAATCCCAAACGCTGTGAGGGTGACCCCCGTTCCGTTGACCTGAAGGTAGGGGCCGGCGGGGAGGTCGATGTGCTGGTTGCTTCCGCTCACATCCACCGTCTCGTCAATGGCATTGGCGTTGTTATTAAGGCGAATCGAGAACGAGCCGCTCAGACCAAGATTGGGCACACCGAGAGCAACCTCCACGCTGCCTTGCCCCGCCATGCCATCCGCGGTGACGATGAATACGCCCGAACCGTTGGTAACGTTAATCAGATTGCTGGTGAGCGAGCCGAGATTGAAACTGACATTTGCCGCCGCCACAGTGACGACCTGGTTGCCATGATTGGTCGTCTTACGTTCGAACACGAAATCGCCGCTCAGCATGATACCCAACACGCTTAATTGCGCGGGTTGCCCCGCAACCGCGCCGGTAGCGCTGACTCGAAGATACGGTCCGCTTGGCAGCGCCGGAATACTCACCGCCGCCCCATTGACCTCGATCACGCGGGCGGCGAATGAGGCATTGGTGTCGTTAAGCAGCACCGTGAACGCGCCCGTCAAGTCGAGCGCAGGAACTGAGAGGGCCGCCTCCGCCACGGCCACGCCCGTGATCCCGGTGGGACTGATCACGAACGCCCCGGAGCCGTTTGACACCTCGAGTAGAGTCTCAGAACCATCGCCGAGGTTAAAAGCCAGGTTGGCCACGCCGACCACGACTTCCTCGTTACCATTGGCCGGATTCGAATCGGTATCCCTTGGTTCAAACACGGCGTCCGCCGTCAAGTTGGCTTGAGGGGTCGTCAAAGAAACAGCCGCATGACCCGAAACCCGGTAATAGGGCCCCGCAGGCAGATTAACTGTGCCGCCATCAATTGTGGCAATGGAATCGCCGGAGGTATTCACCGCCAGATTCACCTCGGTGTGGGAAAGGCTGAGGTTGGGTATATCGGGCCCTTGAGTGATCGTTAGGGAAGCCGTGCCGGCAAAATCCTCTCCGATTAAGAGAAATGCGCCTGTGCCGTTCTCGGCCCGCAGGACCCGCTTTTGGAAGCCGCCGGCGCCCAGATTCAAGTCCAAGGTTGCATTAGCCGTTTCGAGCACCGTTTCCGTGGCGGTTTTCTTGAGGGTAAACGTGCCGGTGATCGTTTGGTTCAGGGCTTGTATCGAGCCATTAACCACCATCGTCAAATCGGGTTCCGTGTCCTCGAAGAGGTTGTCCGTATGGATATGAATCGTGTGCGTGCCCGAGAAATTGACCGCGTAACCGATCAGGACGCCGTTCAAGGCAAACAACGCATCCAGCGAACCGGACTTGGCAAAGTTGAAGGCATCGGCGACGTTGGTCGCGCTGCCGGCTACCGTTGACAAGGTTGCGGCGCTGATCCGAGGGCCGGTCAGGGCGTTAGGACTCAGAATACTGTCGTCCGGTGTAGCGCTTAATGAAGCGGTTAGGTTCACTGAACCGTTGGACACAGTTAGCGAAAGCGGCCCTCCCGGAGGCGCCAGGTTGAACGGGAACCCGCTCAAGCCACCCACATTTACGCTTGCCTCAGCGGTAAGATGGTCCAACTTCAAAAAGAACCCACTATCGTAGCCAAAGCCAAAGTCCAGGTTCAGTTTGCTCTCGACTTGGACCGACGGGGCAGAGCTAAAAGCGGCATCGAGCAATGCTCCACTGATGTTTTGCAGGGCTTGGTTGACCGGCGCGGGCGACAAGTCCAAATCGATGTCCCACCAGAATGGGTCGGAATCAGTAGCGCCATAATGACCCGCAACACTGTTGACCGTGATAGTGATCCCCGCGACTACTGTGTTATTCCACGACTGGATGGCGTCAGTTACATCGGACTCCGTTGGCAGGCTGGCCCAGAGACTGCTGATCTGGGACTTGATCGAATTAGTAATAGTAGAACCGGCTTGGACTAAGTCTCCCAGGCTGATGCCAACCAGCGGTAAATCTTTGGCAAAGACGCCTGCGCCATCAAGGTAATTTCCAATCTGCGATAGACTATTCAAACCCGAATCGATGGCAGCCTGTGCGCCCGGGACAATGACGGGCGTTTGCGCCGCCTCTACGCCCATCGCACCGCCGGCCAGTTTGACTAGCCTGCGCGTCTCGAGACTTGTTCCCGAATCATTTGTGCCGCCGGAATCCAAACCCGCCTGGACCACGTCCGCATTACCGGCCGGAGGGCCGTTTGCGGAACGAAGTGTCTCGGTCAGTTGCTCCAAAGTCGAACGGCCGCGCGCCTCCGAGGTGCCTATAAAAATGCCCCGTTCGTTTTCAGCGGGGCTATCCGTTGGGTTCGGCTTGCCAGGCTCCTCCTCGAGTGGCTGTTCTTGTTCGAGGCGATCCTCCGATTGCCCGGTCTCTTTGGCGGGAGCGGACATGGGTTCGGGGATTACACCCTGAAAAATATCGGAAACCCGGGAAGCGACCTTGGAGTCGTCGGCAGCCCAATCCTGTTCCGGAGTAGCGATCTCGGCGATGATTACTTCCGTAGCATCCGAAGGGGAAGGGCTCGAACCGGGAGGCAGGTTTTGCGCGAGGAGACCAGCGGTGCCATCGGCGGAAAGCAATACACGCGGCTCTAGAGCCTCCAGGTCGAATTTGTTGTTTCCGGGCTGAGTACGCACGTATTCAATGTTCGTGCCTGTTATGAGCAACAAATTAACGCGTTCATTGATCAATGCAAGCTAATAACAAAATATTTTTACTGTTCAGGCCGAAGAGTAGGACGGACCTCCGGTCTGCCGGTTCATGGAGCCTCTGGCTCGACGCTTTTGGGGATGCCGAGACTCCGGGCCGGAGGCCCGGCTAACCGGCAAATCGGAGGTCTGCCCCGCTCTTCTTTGCGGGGAAGGCAGGGCGGATTCAAGACAAACGTTGCATCGAAAGCTTGGTGAGGTACAATAAGAGGCATTCTATGAAAGAAGACGAGGTTCGGGAAGTGCAAGCAGTGATGGATGCGATAGACCTGCATCCTACACTGAGGGAAGTGGTGCGCGCCGATGGTCTCAATGATCGGAAGCTGACGGTCGGCTTGAAGATGATTAGAGACAAAATGGACCTCGCTGCGCGCGACGAAGTCTTGGTGTATGATGGGGAAAAGGCAGCCCTTTGGGTAGTGCCGTCGCTACGCGCGTTATACCGCAGAGAAAAACCGTCCCCCGGCGAGATGGACAAGGGTCCGCCACCGGCATACATGCCCTTATTCTACTTTATTGAAAAGCATTTATTCACCTTTGGCGACGCCTTTGGTGATCAGACCGACGGTCAATTCGAGGAGGTCTACTCGAATCTGCGCCGCCGGCCCGATGGTAAATCATTTAACGCGTTGCATTACTACGTCTGGCAAGTGGCGGCAGGGTTACTTGGCTGCTGGCCGATAAGCGCCGCCGAGTATGATGCGATCTTCCGGAGGCTGGCCTTGTCGGCAAGCCACTTTCAAATCGGACCCGTCTCGCGCAACTATATGACCACCCTGCGGCTGACGTTGGGGGAAAAGTAACCCCACGCGCGGCGGCTATTCGCGATTCTTTTGCATCACGTCACTGATTCGCACCGGGCATCCCCCATCCCGTTTGCTTTGGTCGGCGGCTTCCATGAAGGCGAAGATTTCCAGGGTTTCTTCCGGCGATGCCGGCGCAATACCGGTTTGGAAGAACTTGACAATCTCGCGGACCAGCGGGGTGTAATCGCCGTCGCCCTGTTGTTCGGCGACCTTCTGGGTGCCGAAGACTATCACCTTGTGCGGGCTGCTGGCATTGCGGATTCCATAGAGTATCCCGATCCGGCCATCGGACCAGGTGCCGGTAACGACGTCGGTGTCGGGCGTGGAAGTGCGGACAACGCTTTGGCAGCCGGTTCCGAGTACGGCAAACAATGCTTCCGTGGGGTGCACCCCGTACCAAAACAGGTCCGGATGATGCGGTTCGAGATAGCACGGACCATAGGAAATCGCTCCTCGGATTTTGCCGACGTCGGTCTGCCGCAGCTTGACCAGGCCATCGTAAAAGCGGTAAGAGGACGCGCTAAAACAGGGGACGCCATGTTCCTTGGCCAACCGATAGATAGCAATGGCGTCACGCAGCGAGCCGGCAACCGGTTTGTCAATAAAGACCGGTTTGCCCGCCAAAATTACCGGACGCGCCTGCTCGAGGTGCGGACGGCCATCGACACTCTCGATCATGACCGCGTCCACCTGGCGGCATAGATCATCGACGGTTTCGACGATCTTCACCCCAAAATCGTTTTGCAACTGCCGGGTGTAACCCTCCAAACGGCTCCAACTGGACTCGATGTCCGGACTGCCGCCTTTGACTGCGGCGACGACTCGAGCGCCCGGGACGTGATTCTTGTCGCCGGAATCATTCAATAGCTTGGTAAAGGCGATGACGTGCGAGGTATCCAAACCGATCATGCCAACACGCAGATCAGCGGAAAGGACGCCGGTGGAAAGCCATGAAATGACGAGGACGACCGATAGACTTGTGTGTTTCATGCGGCGATGATAACCACAGAGTCAACGGCGCGGTAGTGATTTCCAATGGAATATATTTTGAATTCAGGAACCGATTTCGATGTCGGCCAACCGCACGCCTTGCCCCCCGGTTATCGTTAGTTCAGTTGAACCGCATTGTGGGCAAGCCAACGCCATGCCCTGGGGCTTGAACTCGGCGGCGCAATGAGCGCAGCGTGCCGCCAGTTTCTCGCGCTGGAATTCCAGGACGGCGTTCTCAGCCGGGGTTCCTCGAGCTGCGGCGGGGAAGTGATGCTCAATGCCTTCGGGCGTGATCCCCGAAGCCTCACCTATGGCGATTACCAAACGCCTGATGCGTTTCGATTGGGGAACACGCGTTAAGGCGTCCCGCACCAATTGTTGGACTTCGGGAAACTCGTGCATGGTTAGACGTGCTCGGTCTTTTCGTAAATTACCATATCATCGGCCTGGCGCAGGTCTTTCGGGTGGTACCTGGGGATGGGCAGTTCGTATTGCTTGAATTGCACCGGCGCCACCTTCTTGTCCACCAGGCCCAGCGCGACCGCCGCCCCATAAATGATTGCCTCAGGCTGCGGCGGGCAGCCGGGTATAAAATAATTGACGGGGATGATCTTTTCAATGGGGCCGATGACATTGTAGGTGTCATACCACAGACCGCCGCCGCATGCGCAGGAACCAATGGCAAAAACCAATTTCGGGCTGGGCATAGCCTCGTAAGCGCGCCGGAGCGCCTTGGAAGTAGTGCGCAGAGCAGGTCCCTGGCACAGCATGACATCCGCGTGACGGGGTGAACCGACGAGTTTGATCCCGAACCGCTCAACGTCGTAGTAGGGCGTCAACACGTTCAGCACCTCGATGTCGCAGCCGTTGCAGCCCCCGCTGTTGGCATGATACACCCAGAGTGACCGGGCAAACATTCTCTGGCACAAATTCTTTAACATAACTTACAGGACTTGGTCCGCTCGAATCGAGCGGCCCGTTGGATCACGGATCGAATTGGATGTCAATGTCTTGAACCACCGGCGCGTTTTCCAGGTAGGCACGGGACCGGAAGACCCAGCGCTCATCGGCCAGGTCGTCGAAGCGATAGCCTTTCAACATCAATTGTTCGAGCGGGCTGGGTTCTTCGAAACAACGCCCGCATCGCTGGCAGGTGCTCATGAATAACTCGAGGTGCTGCTCCAGATCGTGAATCCGGTCGGTTGCATTCTCGAATTCGTTGGTCATGGTGATGGCCTTTTCCGGACACACGTCGGCGCAACGTCCGCAATAAGTGCAGCGGCGTCCCAGGTATTTCAAAATGCGAATCTCCTGGCAAACATCGAACACGAGGATTTCGCGGGAGGGACAATTATTTGCGCAACCGGCGCAACCTATGCACTTGGCGGCGTCGAATTTGGGCCGGCCGCGGAACCTGGTGGGGGGCGGATTGGCCTTGGCGGGATACGGCAGGGTCACCCGGCCTGCCTTCAGGCAGATCAACGCCTCTTTAAATTTGCTGATTACGGACATCTTGCACCTCGATCAAAAACGTTTTGGATTACCCGGTTTTGGACAACGACAATCTCATACCGCCAAGGTTTAATAGCCATAAACGGCAAGAACCAGGGCAATGAACGCTACTCCCAATAACCCGGCAAAGTAACGAATCGCCTGGTCAATGCGATATCGCGCGTGGGTTGCTGCCACCAGCGTAACGCCTAGAACCACCACGAATATCTTGAGCCAAAACACGCACAGGTTCGCCGGGAACGGCAGCCCCGATCCCCAGGGAACGAACAGACCGATGAATAGCGCGCTGTATACCACGAGCTTCGACATTTGCGCGTACTTGAACAGGGCCAGCTTGGGCCCCGAGTATTCCATCAGCGGCCCTTCCATGATCTCGGTTTCCGCCTCGGCGATGTCGAAAGGCACGCGGTTCACCAAGGCCTGAAATGAAATCAGCAAGACCACCAGCATGATCCAACCCGACCATGGAAAATGCCCGGCTGCATAAACCGATCCACTGAGCACCTCGTCGAGCCGCAATGACCGGGTATGAACCGCGCCGACCAGTATGGCAACGACGAACAACGGTTCGAGCGTGATCATGGTCATCATTTCACGGCTTATGCCCATGAGCGAATAAGTCGAGCCGGCAGCCAGTCCCGCCAATAAAGTCGAGACGCAGCATAAGGTCAGCAGGTAAACCAGGAGAATAACGTCTCCCGCCCCGTTCAGCGGCGGCCACCCGACCATCGGCACAAGCCACGCCACGGCCAAAATGGAGGCAAGAGACAAGCAAGCGGCAAACCGTTGCATGCCGGGGCTTTCCCCCGATTCGAGGTCGTCTTTTCCAAGCAGCTTAAGCAGGTCGAAGTAAGGCTGCAGGAGAGGCGGTCCCTGGCGCGACTGAATCATGGCGGTGATCTTGCGCAGAACACCTTCGAAAAACGGTGCCGTGACCAGAAGGATCAGGACGTTCAGCAGACCGCCACCCAGCGTGTTTATCAAGTCAGGCTTCATAGTTTCCTTTCGGCAAGGCAATCCATTTCGTTCATGAGTCCTTTCGGGCGCGAACCAGGCGGACGAGTTCCTCCTGCGAATACACCCGGGTCCGTCCGGAACGAAGGTCAATGGTCTCGAGCCGATCGGTGCATGAGAAACATGGGTCGATGCTGCCCAGGGTAATCGTCATGTCGGCCAATTGCTGGTCTTTGATCATTGCCGGGATGCCCTGAAGGTTTTGATATGTTGGCGCCCGCACCCGCCACCGGCGCGGCCGGTTATTCTCGCCGGTTATGACAAAATGATGTGATTCACCGCGTGGTGCTTCGACCGATGAGAGGCCGATCCTGCCGGGCGGCAATTCGGCCCGGATTTCCAATTGGATGGGGCCATTGGGCATTTTTTCGAGGCATTGCCGGATAATCTTGATCGATTCAAAGACTTCTTTCACCCGGACCAAAATGCGCGACCAAACATCGCCATCCGGTTCGACGATAACCTTGAATTCGACCTGGTCATAGGCCGCATAGGGATGGTCGCGGCGGCAATCGATGTCCACACCGCCGGCGCGTGCCACCGGTCCCACCATGGCCGCCCTGCGAATCAAGGCCTGGTCGGCAATGCCAATCCCGCGCGTGCGTTTCTGCACGTTGCGGTCCCGGCTTATGGCATCGGCGGCGGCGCGCCACTCGGTTTCGAGTTTATCGAGAACCTGGCGCAACTCAGCCTTGAGCTCCGGGGTAAAGTTCCAACGCACACCGCCGATGGTGCAGAGGGCGTAAGTCTTGCGGTTGCCGCTGATCTTCTCGGCTATCCACATGATCGGCTCGCGCATCCGGAAGCTCTGCATGAACAGGGTATCGAAGCCCAGGATGTGACTGGCCAACCCTACCCAGAGCAAGTGGCTATGCAGTCGCTCGACTTCGAGCATGATCGTGCGAACATACTCGGCGCGCGGCGGCGGACGGATTGCCGCGGCCTGTTCCACCGCCTGGGCGTAAGCCACGTTGTGAACGCAGCCGCAGATGCCGCAGATGCGCTCGGCTGCCATCGGAATCTCGTTGTAGGTCAGAACCGATTCCGCCAGCTTCTCGATGCCGCGATGAGCCATGAAGCCGCGATACTCGCAACCCCGAACCATTTCACCCTCAACGTAAAGCCGGAAATGCGCCGGTTCATCGAGCGTGGGATGGAATGGCCCGAATGGAACCACCACGCAACCCTCGGGCGGGTCCTCGAAGGTGAATTCCTTTTGATCGTCGTAATTCGGCGGCACAAAATTCCAAGGCACATCCTTGCGCAATGGATGCACCCCCTCGGGCCAGCCATCAGACAGGATCAAGCGCTTCGGATACGCATGGCCTTTGGGTTGAATCCCGACCAGGTCCCGAAACTCGCGTTCAGCCCAATTGGCCGCCGGAACCACTCCGGAAATCGAGTCGACTACGGGCGGTTCGCCATCCACGTATGTCAGGACACTCGATAACAAGTGAAGGTTATCAAAGGCAAAGTTGTGGGCCACCATGAACTGGCCCGAAACGGGTCGATCGTCGGCGCCAATACTGATGACGTAGCGCGCATTGAGATCATGGAAAATGAATTGGCAGATTTCCTTCAGCGCGGAAGGATTCGCAAATATAAACAGGCGGCCCGGCGCCGGCAGGTCGGCGCGTGGAATCGCGGGGCCGAATTTTTGCTTGATCTTTTCTAAAATTTCGCGGGCAACCATGGCAAGTTCAGGGGTTAGCCGGTTCGGCCGGCTGCTGTGGGTGGAAGATTGGTGGAAACAGCCGATTCAGCCTGTGGCCGCGTTGGCTGCGGGGCAGGGGAACCGCCTATCCAGCGGAAGTAACGCTTGATTTCACCGTAGAAATTGTGAGCACCATAGCGATTCGCATCCGTCTCAAGCGCGTAACCGCATAACCAGGGCGGAACTGCCTTCCGGGTGGCCCCGCCCAATCGGGTGATTCCGTGAACGAACGCAAATAAACACGCAAAAACCAAAACAATGGCCAGTGGAATCCAGACAGCCTTCCCCTGGGGATCATGCAGTCCGCCCCAAGGACCGTTGCCCAGCATCGGCGCATTGGCCAGAAACACCCCCAGACCTTGGCGGCTATGGTCGATTGCCAGTCCAATGATGTGCACGGCCACGCCGGGGACTACCCCCAGAAACAGACAGCACGCCGCCAAAATCAGTTGGGGCGCTTGCATGAGCGGCCCGACTTCGAGCGGCTGCCCTTGAGCCACCCGTTCTTTCACCCTGGCGCTCGTCCTGGAGAGAAAACTGACACCAAAGAATTTTATAAACGAAGCCAAGGTCAAGGCGCTCGTCAAAATCGCCACCAGGGCGCACGCTGGCAGGTATCGGGCTGTCGAGCCACCCTGGATAGCCGCTGAGTAAAGGATCCATTTGCTGGCAAACCCGTTGAACAAGGGAACTCCCGAGATGGAAAAGGATGCCACCAGCGCGGTTAGAGCCGTCAGCGGCATGTATCTCATCAAACCGCCCAGTTTATTCAGGTCCTGCGTCCCCGTGGCGTGCAGCATCGAACCGGCGTTCATGAACAGCAGGCTCTTGAACAAGCCGTGATTCAAGGTGTGAAACAAGGCGCCGCACAACCCGATCACGCCAATCGCCATAACGGCCGGATTAGCGGGTGACATCAAGGCCAGGCAGGTCCCCAAGCCCAGCAGAATATATCCAACCTGGCCGATGCTGTGGAAGGCCAGCAAACGCTTGGATTGCTCCTGTTTGAGCGCCTGCATGGTGCCCGAAAAAAGGGTTATCGTTCCCAAGACCGCAATCAGCACTCCCCAGCCTTGACTCGGATAATCCTTTTGACCCGCCGCTGGCACCAGCCACAAAAAGCAACGCGCCACCCCATACACCCCAGTCTTGATCATCACGCCCGACAGCAAGGCGCTCACCGGCGATGGCGCGGCCGGATGCGCGTCCGGCAGCCAGATTTGGCCAAACGGCCACATGCCCAACTTGATGCCGAATCCAGCCAGGAAAAGGGCGAAAGCAACCGCTGCCCAGGCGCTGTGATCGCGCAAAAGCATTGGCAAATGAGCGCTCAAGACGTCGAAGTCGAACCGGTTTATGGCTTCTCCGCCCGCGGCACCGCCGGGCGCGGGCGCCAACATGGCCGCGCCAAGCATGACCAGGACGCAGGCGATCTGCATCATGATCAAATACTTCCAGGCAGCCCGGACATTCTCCGGCCTCTTATACTCGAACCGAACCAAGGCATAAGATGCAAAAGTCATGATCTGCCAGAACAGGAAAAACACGACCATGGTATCGGTGATGGAAACGATGCCATACATCGCCCCCACAAATAACAGGAACCATGGATAGTAACGCCTCACACCATACTCCGGGTAGCTCTCCATGTAGGCTATCGAGTAAAACGCGGACAACACCGCAATCACGGCGATTAACCCCAGAAAAAGCGCGCTCAAGCCGTCCACATAAAGCCTGAGGTCAAGCCCATACCGCGGCAGCGCCAGGAACGACACCGCATCCTCCGGGCCCGACACCAACGTCTTGCCTGCACCATATAACACCAGCAAACTGGAAACGCCCGCGGCCACAAAGGCCGTCCAGCCCGCGACCCGGCGGTTTCCCCCCAGAAACAGTGTCAGCAGTGCGCCCAAGGCGCAGACTATGAAACTATAAAAAACGGCATGTTCAGCTGTCATGATACACCCAACAATTCCTCGGCCTGTTTTAGAGGCTCTGCCTCCAATACTTCATCCAACAAATTCTCAAGTATCTCCAAAGTGACTCGAACCTCGGCGCTGAGTTCGGCCGCCGGCCTCAGCGAGGCGGGTTGGACACCGAGCAGCCAAGCCTTCGTCGTGCTCCCGGTCTCCACCCACTTCGCCAGCAGCCCAAGTGAAATCTTGTGCGTGGAAATTTGCGGAAAGCGGCTGGACATCTCCGTTGCGTCCAACAACACCACCGACCCCGGTGCACCTCCGAAATCCACCGCATCCAGAAAAACAACATGATCGTATTGCCCCGGAACCATCTTCGCCAGGACCCGGTCTGGACAAGTGCCTCCCTGGAAGACATTCGCGCTGCTGCCGGTATGAATGGCCCGGGCCAGTTTCAGCCCAAATCCATCGTCCCCCCAATCCTCGTTGCCAAGGCCAATCAGGCAGACCCGGCCCCGTAGGCACTTGGACAACTGCTGTCGAAGGTCAGGCATCAGATTTCCTCTCCCAACTTTTGGATTTGCGCGTAAGTGAACACAGGACCATCGACACACACATAAGCCACGCCGATGCAGCAATGACCGCATTTGCCTACCCCGCATTTCATGTAACGTTCCAGCGTGGAAACTATGTTCACGTCCTCGAATCCCATGGTTTTCAAGTCGCGGATCACGAAGCGGAACATTATCGGAGGACCACAAACAAAGGCGACGGTGTTCTCAACCGGAACCGACACCCCGGGCTTCTTGAACAGGCTGCCAACCACGCCCACCGGACCGTTCCAACCCTCCGTCGATCGATCCACCGTGAGGTGACATTCGAATCCCTCGGTCTTTTGCCATTTCCTCAGCGTCTCGAGATAGAGCAAGTCCTTCGGAACGCGCGACCCGTAGAAGATTTGTATTTTTTTGTATTTCTTCCGAAAATGGAGGGCATATACGATGCAGGACCGCAACGGGATCAGCCCGATCCCCCCAGCCACAAACACCAGGTTCCGCCCGTAATACTCTTCCATCGGAAAACCATTGCCGTACGGTCCGCGAACGCCAAAAACCGCGCCCGGCTTCAGCTGGTGCAATGCCGCGGTGACACTGCCGACCTGGCGAATCGTGAAGAAGTATTCGTTCTCCGTCGGGCTCGGCGGGAGCGAGGCGGGAAACTCGCCCACCCCGAAAATCGACACCTGGGCGAATTGGCCGGGCCGGAATACACGGAAGGCCTCCTGATCGGCAGGGTCCTTGAAATGCCAATAAAAAGTCTTAACATCGTCGATCTCCGAATCCACTCGGTCCAGGATCGCGATCTTCGGCAAAAATACGTTAGGCGTTGGTGACGGGTTCATGTTTCTCGTTTGCGGCCGTGGCGCGCCGGATCATTTCCACAACGCTGGGCATGCCCACGTCTCCGTGGCAGACGGCCACACAACGGCCGCAGCCCACACAGGCCATGGATAACTCGCGCTGGATAAAATAATGGGCCAATTTGCGAAAGAATCGACGATTCCTCCGGTCGTGCACCGCCCGGCGCGGATTGAATCCCCCGGCCATGCGGGTAAAACCGCCCAGGGCGCACGAGTCCCAAAGCCGAATCCGTTCGATCTCGCCGGGACCTACCTGGCGGTCGGTAACGCTGAAGCAGGTGCACGCCGGACACACGTAGGTGCAGCCGCCGCATTCGAGACAACGATGGCCGACTTCCTCCCAGGTCTTTTCCAGGATGCGGTCCTGGGTCATGTAACGAATCGTGGCTGCGAACCAACTGTTGGCCTTTTTGAAATGCCCTCGCGCTTCCTCGAGGATTCGGCGCCGTTTCTCCAGGTGTTCGGCGGTGCCATTCTTAAACAGCGGATGCGCCAGCAAGGCTTCGCCGCGCGCCGAACCGGCTACCACCATGAACTCGGCGCCCAGGTCCATCAACTGCAAGTCAAAATGATCCCGCGCCGCCGGTCCGGTATCGGCGCATACACAGAAGCATTCCTCGTCGATATCTAGCTCGGGATCGGTGCAGACCATGTTGACCAGGAAGAGGTTCTTGCGGCGCTTTTCGTAATAAATGTCACGGAACTTCCCGCCAAGATAAAACCGGTCCAAATGATATATCCCCGCAACGTCGCACGATCGAATGCCGAAAATGGCGCGGGGTTCCTCGTCGTAAGTCGGCTCCACCCGCAGCGTGTGATCGTGCTGCTCGATCTTGAGCAACCGCTCGATATGTGGCAGCACAAAACGCTTCGGCGGATAATAAGGATTCGGAACGTGGATTTGGATTTGATCGCGATTCTCGTCGGTAACGATGTCAAAGAAGGTGTCCCGACCCCGCCCGCAAAAGGGCGCCAGCACCTCGTAGTCCTTCCGGAGCAGGTCCACTATCTTCAGCACCTCGGCGCGGTCTATTACTTTGGCTCGCATGGTTATACCTTTTCGATCCGGACACACACCGGATGCTTTAAGATGCCGGTGTCGGCCGCGGTTTCTCCCAGGATTTGCTTCTGAACCTCGCGCACAAAAAACGGGACGATGATCGTGCCGGCCTTAACCTCGTGCGTCACCCGCGCGGAGGTGACGGCCGAACCGCTCGGAGCGCGCAACCGAATCTTCTGCCCGTCGCGCAGACCCATTTGCCGGGCGTCCTCGCTGTTGATCTCCACAAATCCATCCGGGTAATCGAGCAGAAGGATGCGATACTCGCGTTTCAGGGTCTCGCTATGCTTGATCAACACGTTTTGGTTCCAGTAGTAAAGTGAATGGCCGAAAACCAAGGCCAGGGGATAGTCCGCCGTAATCGCCGTTGTGGCCCCCGGTTTGACAATGGGCAGAAACTTGAAAGGTTGCCCGGTTAAACCCTCTTCAAACAGGTACCGCGTCCCCAGCGGCTTGTCCTTCGTGCAAGGCCACTGCCGGCCGTAGTCCCGCGCCAGATTCTCATGGCTTGCCCCGCTGTAAAACGGGATCACCTCGCCTATCTCGTCCATGATCTCGGACGTATTCGCATAGCTCCAGTCCGCCCCCAAATGACGTGCCAATTGCGTGATCTGCTCCCAAGCTGGTCGCGGGCCGGGCGGGGGATCGATCACTTTCTCGGCCAATTGAATCCGGCGATCGGTGCTGGTAAACGACACCTTTTCCTCGCCAAATGCCACCACAGGCAGGATGACATCCGCATACTGCGCCGTTCCCGTCATGAATAAATGCTGGACTACCACCAACTCGAGCTGTTTAAGCGATTCAACTACATTCCCGAAGAGCGCGGTCGTGACCGGATCGTAGCGGCCAAGCCAAAGGGCCTTGATCTTGCTTCGGCCCCCGCTCTGAAAAAGACCGCCCGCCCCCAGCCCGGTTTGAACCGGCAGTTTGGCCGACCACAGCGATTCCAGGCGCGCCCGAAAGGCGTCGTTCGAGATGGGTTGGTACCCCGGCAGTCGGTCCGGCAGCATCCCCATGTCGCAAACCCCCTGCAGATTGTTGTGCTCGGTCAAGGCATAAAGCCCCGCGCCCGGCTTCCCGATCTGGCCCGTCAATAGCGCCAGGTTCACAATGGCGCGTATGCTTTCCTTGCCGCGCGCCTCGATGCCCGTCGAATAAAGCAGGGCCGCCGAGGAAGCGCCCGCATATGCCAGCGCGGCCGCCTCGATCAGGTCCGCCGGCACCCCGCAAAGATCGGCGGCCGACAAAAGATCGTAGTCCCGGACCTTATCCAGGAAGTCCTCGTATTGCCGGCAATGGGCGTGTATGAACGGGAGATTCATCAGGCCGCGGTCCACAATGACCTTCGCCATGGCGCCATACAGCAGCACCTCCGTCCCGGGCCGGACCTGGAGGAAAAAATCGGCGTTCTCAGCCAGCCGATGTCGCCGCGTGTCGATTACGATGACCTTGGCCCCTTTAAGCCGCGCCTGAATGACCCGCCCGCCTATGGTCGGCAACTGCCGAGCCAGGTCCACCCCGTCAACCACAATCACTTCGCTTTGGTCCAGTTCCCCAATCGAGTTTGTGGTGGCTGGCAAGCCCAGCATATCCAGAAGCACGTGAATGCTGTTGTTGCAATATACCCCCGTGCCATGGTCCACATTATGCGTCCCGATGACCGCCCTGGCGAGTTTTTGCAGCAGGTAACTCTCCTCGTTCGAACACCGGGGCGAATTGAAAAAAGCCAGCGCGTCCGGGCCATGACGATCCCGGATTTCGGTCAACCGCCGTGCGACCAAGCCAAGGGCTTCGTCCCAGCTCGCCTCGTGAAACTGGCCGTTCTTCTTGATGAGCGGCGTCTTGAGACGGTCGGGCGAGCTGGCTACCTCATGCACATTCCAACCCCGTATGCAAATCCGGCCCTGGTTGGTCGGATGTGACATACTCGGATAAGCACCCATAACCCGGTTTCCCGCGGTCTCGAGGTAGATTCCGCAGCCAACACCGCAGAAGGTGCATGTAGTTAGCCTATGAGCCATAGTCTTTGTGGATTAATCTGAACCGGATGGGGTTGCCCGCCGGGCAACCTGAATCTCTGGTGTTCATGTGGCCCCGCTGGATTACCCGTTGGCCGTTCCGGGCCGGCTGGAGATTCCGGTCTCGATGATTTCACGACACCGGTTTCGCTTTCCCCTTCCCCAATCATCAGCGCGACCTTCCGACAGGCTGCCAAAGGAAGCTCGGCGCCCACGCATAAAAGCGCGCCGGCATCCGGCGACCCGCCGAACTGCTGATAATTCAAGGTTTTCCCTCAACCGGTCGTTCATAATCAAAAATAATAGTAAGCCAACCATAGCATTGCCTGGGTGCAACGACTCCACCGCCTTTGGCAAACTCTTAACCTTTTTTGTCTCCAAATCACCCCATTAGCAATCTCCCGAAGAATGAATTATTAAACTTAATGCACTATAGCCCCGTGGGGTGATCGACAAATTGCCACTCCAATTTGAATTTGCGGGCGACATGGGCCGCCAGGGCCTTTACCCCGAAGGTCTCCGTGGCATAATGACCCCCATAAATAACATTAACGCCCAGCTCCTCCGCCAGGGCATACGTCCAGTGCGGGCCTTCACCGGTGATAAAGGTGTCCACGCCTTCCTCCGCAGCCAGCCTCAATTGTTCCCCCGCGCCGCCAGTCACCACACCGATTCGCCGGCAATGCGACGGTCCGCCGGGCAGCACCAACGGTTCCCGGTTCAACGCCCGCGCCAGGCGCCGGACCAGGTCGTCGCGCGAGATGCTCAATGCTGCTCGAAATCCAAGATAACGTCCTTTGTCAAAGAAAAAAGGACGATATTTCTCGATCCCAATGGCGGCGCAGAGTCGGGCGTTGTTGCCGACGCGCGGATGGACATCCAGCGGCAAATGCGCGCTATAAACCGCCAAGTCGTTCTCAAGAAGCAGTCGCAGCAATTCAATGCGCCTGCCGGTCCATGGCTGGACCGGCCCCCAGAACAGGCCATGATGAACGAGCAACAGGTTCGCCCGGTTGGCGACCGCAAGCTCGATCGTGGCCAGGCTGGCGTCCACAGTTGCCGCCAGCCGGCTGACCAAACCCCTGTTCTCGACTTGCAGTCCATTCAGCGCCCCCGGCCAATCGTCGAATTGATCGATTTGCAGAAACCGATCGCAATACTTGACGAGCGTTGAGAGCGGGACTTTAAGCATGGCGGCCTTACCCCAGTGGATCAACAACTGGTACCCCTGCCGGCTCGGAATGACGTTTTCCATGGGCGGAAACCGAGTGGCCATGAACTAAGTCGGCGGCTGCGATCAAAGCATCTCATGCCGCGTAAATTACCCTGATTTTAGGATATTTACAGACTAAAATCATCCGGCGCATATTGGCCGGCATGGAGGAGGAGAGACAATCTAGCCGGCAAACCCGAGTACGTCCTGGCCCAAT
>JAMCZD010000130.1:3031-8645 GCA_023473405.1 Candidatus Omnitrophota bacterium | reverse complement strand
GTCGGTACAGATTAAACGCACACTGGGCGCGGGTGTGGTTCAATGGTAGAACGCGGGCTGCCCAAGCCTGAAGCGAGGGTTCGATTCCCTTCACCCGCTCCAAACCCCAATTAACTCCTTTAAGATCAATATGTTACGTGGGTTTCATATACTACCTAAAAGGGGCAACTGCTAACGTCCACTGCTAACGACCGCACCAGAATTCAGGGTTTTCCAAGGTTGTCAGGGCGGCAACCGGAAGCCACCCGGAAGCGGGTCCAAACCGGTTAACCTGGCCGCGCCGCTTACGTGCACTCGGCAATGTGCCAGGTTCCCCTACCCCCCCGCCGCCAGGCCCATGCCCCGCCTCATCCTAGCCACTCGGCCAACCGAAGGGAGGAACCGAAGAAAAGCAACCTGTGCAACCATGCACTGCCATCTTGACAAGGCGTCAAGACGGGTTGTCTTCCGGAAACCAAAGAAAGGCTGTCTTGGCGTTTCACCAAGTGAGGCTTGCGGGCGTTTACCAAATCCCAGTGATCCGGGTGGCGTCCCACGCTTGCTTGCCGGAAACACTATCCACCCGGACAGCCATTGAACCACACCCGCGCCCAGTGTGCGTTTAATCTGTACCGACAGACGAAGACGATTGCAAGCGCGATTTTAATCGGTGCGCAAGGCAATCTCTGGGGCATTTGCCGAGGCATCAACGACAACCTCATTATTCGATCTGCAACGCCACAAACAGCCCAAACCGGCCTATCGCTAAAAGCCGGCAAGCTTTGCTTTTTTCATGTTCTGTTTTGGTTTTGCGTGGCGCCACCGCCCAGACTCATATGATTGGTTCCGGATGGTATCATGGAAGTCTGAAAATAACAAATAGCGGATGGCGAATAGCTGATAGGGATGGCCAAGCTGTCGTTTCTTTAACCAATTTATTCTTGATGTTTGTCATGGAATGACATGTAATGGCGGGTATGTTGGGACCCATGGCATGAAGGCCGCGCGGCAAGCGCTCGACAGGTGCAAGGTCGTCCTGCGACTGGCCTGGTATGCGGTGATGATGATCGGGGTCCCGGGGCTCGACGCCGCTGATGATACTGCAAAAGAGGCGCCGCAAACCGGCCCGGTCCAAACAGCTTATCTCGATTTTAAAGAAGCCCCCTTCAGCTTTCTGAACTGGAATATATCGGTCTCGCGGCAGTCCACACCATTCAGGAAAGAGCCCGATTTGTCTCGGACCGGTATGATCCGCGGCACACTCGAATACGGCAGCCATTCCACCAACGGTCTATCGTTTATTTGGGACCAACCGGCCGGCAAGCTCTATCTCGATCTGAATCGGAACCAGGACTTTACCGATGACCCGTCCGGCGTATTCAGCAGCCAGAATGGGCAACGCGGGAACATCCAGACATTCAGCGCCGTCCGCGTGCCGCTCGTCTTTGCGTCGGGTGAGCGGAACGCGGTCATGGACCTCAACCTCTATCGATTTGGGAGCGGTTGCTCCGCCTACGCGGGCTTGCGGTCGTTCTGGCAGGCCAAAATTACCCTCGCCGGACGCGAATCGCAGGTCGGTATTTTGGAAAATCCAGGTGCTCGATTATCGACCGCGCGGAGCGATCGGATTCTGGTGCGTCCGTGGGATGGACGCAACAAGCCGTTTCGGGCTGATGAAGTCGCCTCGGTCGCGGTTTCGTTTAACCCGAAGCTGTTTGTTGGCAATCACGCCTATGCGTTGAACCGGCGCGCGGTGGTGCGGGATGGCAAAACCCAGCTCGAGCTTCAGTTCACCGAGGAACAACCCGCCCTGGGTGAGTTGAGGATAACCGGTGATTTCGTCCAACGATTGGTTTTGGAGGGTGGCCCATACGTGGTGGTACTGGATAAGCCGGTGCCAGTCACCAAAGTCCCGGTTGGCCGCTATACGCAAGCGGCAATTAGGCTTGACAACAACGGCACCGAGGCCTTCCGCTCTCCGCGATCCGACGGAACCAAAACCATCGTCATTTCGGACCAAAAACCGGCGTTGCTCGAGGGTGGCGGACCGTTGACCAATTTCGTGGCAGTCACCCGGCGCGGGCCATTGCTCCAGTTCAGCTACCAAGTGCGCGGCGCCGGCGGGGACGTTTACGAATTGGCGAGCATGAACCGCGCAAAGCCACCCGAGTTCGCCGTTTATCAAGGGGGGAAGAAGATCGATTCGGGCAGGTTTCAATTTGGGTGAGGCAACACCTGCTCGTACTCATGGCGAGTACCCCCGACCTGCTCCGGTGAACTCAAGATAGTCTCGATTGCCAACCTGGGCGGGTTGGGCCCAACCGAAGGGGCGGCGGTAGCCTACAATTGGAGTTCGAATTGGGGCGAGCCAGGAGCGGTCTTCGCACTTCTGCCATGGTTGGGCATCGCCTTGCTGCTGATGTTGAAGCCGAACCGTCACCTCGGGGCTTGGTTGATCTGGCTGCCCCTGGTGGCTTTAATCAGCCTCCAAACGGTCCTGCGTTCGAACCTGGAATTTCTGCCAACTGAGTTGCTCGATATTCTCCTCGGGTTCAGCAGCGCGCTGGCTTTGGGCTTGGCGGCGGTGTGGCTGGCGGCGGGTAGTTTCGGGCGTCGGTATCGATTCGTTACGTTTGCGGCGATGTTTGGGGTGCTGGCTGGTTATAGTATTTGTGCGTGCGTGATTCAACAGGGGTGGGAAAGCGGCGGGCTCCAAATGGTCCAACAGATTCTCTTGCTCGGCCTGGGCGTGCTAGTGGTCTCGATTGCCGTGAGCCTGACCGGTTTGTTGTGCCGGGGCGGGTATCATCCGTTTGCGGTGTGTTTGTGGCTGATCCTGTTGATACCGGCGACCTGGTTGGTGGTGACGGTCCCATTCATGCTCATAGCGGTGGCGGCTTCAGGCGGGAGGGCGCCGTGGCTCCAACTTAGTATCGCGGTTTTTCTTATGGCGGGAATTTGTTTTGTAACGCTGACGCCGTTCATGGTCTTGTCTTTTGCCAATTCGTTTCACCGGGAACGGCTGAAGGCAATCCTGCACTTGAGGATAGAAGCGCCGGCGGTGCTCGAGCCGTCGCCAACCGCCGAGGCCGTGGGTGGTCGTCCGAATTCATGAAGACAATCGAAATTCGGATGGT
Organism: Candidatus Omnitrophota bacterium; assembly: GCA_023473405.1. GTDB lineage: Bacteria > Verrucomicrobiota > Verrucomicrobiia > Limisphaerales > UBA1319 > JAMCZD01. The sequence goes on along the minus strand of JAMCZD010000130.1, from coordinate 5,529 downwards.
CGCGCCTGGTGTCATTCTCGGCTTCCACGTCCAATCACTGACCAATGAAGTTGAGACCTTTCCACTGGCTGGGAAGGCAAAGGAAGGGTGTAGCATCAAATGTGAGTTCGATCATTTGTTTTCTTGCGCGGTTCCCCAGCGGTGTAGGCGAGTGAGGAAAAAGTCAGAGCCGGCTCACGCCGGCTGCTACGGAGGTGGTGACGGTTTTATGTCCTGATCGGGACATTTATTGTTACCAGCCAGGCCTTTAAAAGCGAACCAATTTTTCCAAGGCCCGAACTCGTTCTTCAATCATGGCGCGGGTGGCGCGGGCGGTGCCGCTGAGGCCGAAGCCTTCGCAGCAGAAGGATGCCACCACAGTGCCGTAAATGACGGCGCGGCGCAGGTGGTTTTCGAGCGGACCACGACAGGAGGCAAGGTATCCCAGAAAGCCGCCCGCAAATGAGTCGCCGGCTCCGGTTGGGTCGACCACTTTTTTCAGGGGAACGGCGGGAGCCAGGAACAGACCCGCAGGGGTTGACAAGATGGCGCCGTGTTCGCCCTTTTTCACGATGACATACTTAGGGCCGAGGCGGTGGATGCGGGCGGCGGCGGTGATTACGTTGGACTCATTGGCGAGTTGGCAGGCTTCGGTATCGTTGATGACCAAGACATCGATCCGGCGCAGTAATTTGAGCAGGTCGCCCAGCGCGGTATTGAGCCAAAGGTCCATCGTATCGGCTACCACGAGGCGGGGATTCCGCATTTGATCGAGGACATGGTGTTGAAGCGACGGGGCGATGTTGCCGAGCAAGACAAATGGAGTGCGGACATAGGTGTCGGGCAGTTGAGGCGAAAAGGATGCAAACACACCTAACTCGGTCCGCAGGGTCCGGCGCCGGTTCATGTCGACCTCGTATTCGCCGGCCCAGTGAAAGGTTTTGCCATGCGCCACTTGGAGGCCGGCGAGATCGATTCCGTGCCTTTGGTAGAGCTGCAGGTATGATTTAGGGAAATCGTCTCCGACGATACCGACGAGCTGGACTGGGGCGAAGAAGCTTGCGGCCAGGGCGGCGTGGCTGGCTGAACCGCCGAGGAGACGCGGCTTATCGGCTTTGGCGGTTTTGATGGAATCGAGGGCGACGGAACCAACCATCAGGACAGGGGCGGCATTTTTAGTTTTTGGCATAATGCAGTTCTCTTTGTTTGTTAGGGAGGGCGTCGTGGGAAAGGCAGGCTCGATCGACCAGCGGATCGTCATTATGAGTCATGGATATTAGGCAGGCGGTCCTTGAACTTTCGGCAGGCCTGGGCGATATCGGGCGCGGTGAGGATGGCGGATACCACGGCAATCCGTTGCGCGCCGGCGGCCAAGACCTCATCCAGGTTGGTTAAATCAATGCCGCCGATGGCAAACCACGGGATGTCCACATGGGTAGCCGCCCAATGCACGTAATCAATGGTAGCCGGCGTTGCGGAGGGCTTGGTGCGGGTAGCGAAGACCGGTCCCACGCCGAGGTAATGGGCGCCGGCGGCCAAGGCGCGGTTGGCCTGATCGGGCGAGTGCGAGCTCAGACCGATTTTCAGTGGTGAGCCTGGGGGCACAATCTGTGAGACGTGGGTGTAACGGGCATCGAAGAAATCTTCCTGACCCAGGTGGCAAACCGGGGCGTGTACCGCGATGGCGACAGGGAGGAAATCGTTAATAACCAGGCCGACGCCGGCTGATTCGGTGATGGGGAGGATGGATTCGGCGAGGGCCTGAACGGTGGCGGGAGAACAGTTCTTGGCGCGGAGTTGGATGAGATCGGCGCCGCCGTCGCAGAGCTGTCTGGCGATGTCATGAGTTCATTGGCCCAAGCTCGCGCGCGTCCGCCCAGGTAATTCAAATCGACAAAGGTGTATAGCTGGCAAGCGAGCAGCGGTTTCATCGTCGGCTAGCGGCGTGCATAGGGCATCAGGCGCGTTCCTCGATCAATTCGCGGCGGGCACCGCCCATGAGCTGATCGACGAAATTGGTGGAGTAAACGCCACGCCGGAAGTTGGGGTCCTGGAGGATGGCTTGTTCGAATGGGATGGTGGTTTTGATGCCGGTGATCATATATTCGCCCAAGGCGCGGCTCATTTTATCCATCGCAGCACGGCGGTCTTTGCCGTAGGTGATCAGCTTTCCCAAGAGAGAATCGTAGTTGGGCGGGATCAGGTAACCGGCGTAGGCGTGGCTGTCCACGCGCACTCCGCGTCCGCCGGGGCTGTAGTACATTTCGATGCGGCCGGGGCAAGGGCGGAAGTCATCGAATGGGTCCTCGGCATTGATGCGGCACTCGATGGCGTGGCCTTTGAACTGGATGTCGTTTTGCGAAATCCGCATTGGTTCGCCGCTGCTGATGAGGATTTGCTGCTGCACCAAATCGATGCCGGTGACCTCCTCGGTGATGGGGTGCTCGACCTGGATGCGTTTGTTGACCTCGAGGAAATAGAACTGGCCGTGGTCGTCTACGATGAACTCGACAGTGCCG
>JAMCZD010000130.1:0-2945 GCA_023473405.1 Candidatus Omnitrophota bacterium | reverse complement strand
TGCCGGCATTACTGTAATGGGCGACTTCGGCGATCTTGATGGCGGCTTTGCCCATTTTTTTCCTGAGGTCTTTGAATTTGCCTTCGATGAGCGGGGAGGGGGTTTCCTCGATGACCTTTTGATTGCGCCGTTGGATGGAGCAATCGCGTTCGCCCAAATGGATGATGTTGCCCCGGGTGTCGGCCAGAATCTGAAATTCGATATGATGCGAATTTTCGATGTATTTTTCGATGTAAACGCCGGAATTACCAAAGGCCTTTTCGGCTTCGCTACGGGCGGAATGATAACCCTTGAGCAGGGAAATATCGTTGTGAGCCACGCGCATGCCGCAACCGCCGCCACCGGCGATGGCCTTGATCATGATCGGGTAGCCGACTCGCTTGGCGGTGATTACCGCTTCCTGCTCGTTTTCGACAATGCCATCGGAGCCGGGGGGTGGCATGACACCCGCCTTTTTGGCCAGCAACCGGCTGACGGCCTTGTTTTCCAGGGCGTTCATGGCGCGCGAGCTTGGGCCAATGAAGCGGATGTTGCAATTCTCGCACACATCGGCGAAGTGGGGATTCTCGGAGAGGAACCCGTAACCGGGGTGGATGGCATCGACGTCGGCAATTTCGGCGGCGCTGATGATGCGATCAATCCGCAGATAGCTATCGGAACTGGCGCCTTTACCGATGCAGATAGCCTCATCAGCCAATTGGACATGCATCGAATTTATATCGGCTTCGGAATAAACCGCCACGGTGCGGATATTCAATTCTTTGCAGGCCCGAATGATGCGTACGGCGATTTCTCCGCGATTTGCCACCAGGATTTTTTCAAACATGCAATCAGGAGGATAAGTTGGGAAAGGCTTGGAATCCTCGGACTGGTAGAGGTTTTTCCCTGTCCACTTTTATAACGGCCGTATCTTGAAGAGTGGCTGGCCAAACTCGACTGGCTTGCCATTTTCGACCAATACTTGCGTCACCACCCCCCTCAGCTCGGCCTTGATTTCATTCATTACCTTCATGGCCTCGATAATGCAGACGACCGTCTCCGGATTCAGCTCCGAGCCGATCTCGACGTAACTGGCGGCTTCAGGCGATGGAGCGCGATAAAAAGTGCCCACCATGGGGGCCTTGATTTCCAGGTCCTGGATTGCGGCAGGTGCAGCCAGGCTCATGCCGGAAGATTGGGGCAGGGACAAGGACAAGGATGACGAGGCGTGGGCGGGGGCAGGCAACTCCTCTAACAGAGTCGAGGCCTGGCTCCCGTTTAAGCCGCGTTTGAGCCTGAGTTTGAAACCATCCTTTTCGAGCTCAAACTCGGCTATTTGATTTTTTTTCATCAAATCGATGATGGCCTTTATGTCTTTTATATCCACAACCTTCTCCTGGTTAAGCAGCCTTGGTCTAGAGGCATGAAGGTCGGCGCGCAGGTCATTCATTAAGGAAAAAGGATGATCGCCGCGCCCGATCCTACGAATCTGCAGATTCGAATGGGCGCCAGCGTAAGGTTGTTAATCGACTTAGTCAAGACAAAGAATATAAGCCAGTTCAGGCCGAAATCCGGTCAGCTTAAGGCAATATTGGCAATTTCAACGCCTAATTTGTTTGCTTTAGCGTTATCGCCGGCTTCGACACCATGAGACACGGTTGACCGTAATACTTCGGTTCGTGACGTCCTGAAGAGTTAGAGTTCAGTCCGCTACGAAACAAGACCCTTATCGGACCGGAGCAGATTAAGGTCTCGGACGAGCGTTGTCGATTTGTAACTTTTTGATGAAACACACCGTCTTTTCGAGGTAGGAGCCCTGCCGGGTTTTTCCTGGGACAGGGCGCGAAGGTGGTGGTGGGGGGCGGAGGTCCCTAAAGGTGGCGTGTCTGCGCGGGAAATGGCATTCGTGATGGGCTAATTGGCTTGCCGGATGAGAAACCCGCGGAGGATTGTCCCTCGAAAGGGAAGGACGCAACGTGGCTGTGCTGAAGAATAAATTCGTGCGAGTTTTGGGAAAGTGGATTAGTAATCGAACATGGCAGCAAATCGAAAGAACAAGTGGGTCCGGTGGATGGTCGCCTTGGTAGTCGTCGTGGGCGGCGCTGGATGGGGCGTGTGGTATTTTAATTTTCGCGACGGTGAAAAGTCGGAATTTCAGACCGCTTCGGCCACGCGTGGCGACGTCGTCCAGGTGGTAACCGCGACGGGCCAGTTAAATCCGGTGGTCAACATCCAGGTGGGCAGCCAGATTTCCGGCATTATCGAGAAACTCATGGTGGATTTCAATTCGAAAGTCACCAACGGACAGGTCATTGCCCAGATTGATCCGGCCACATACAATGCCAATCTGCAACAGGCCGAAGGGAATCTGGCGAACACAAAGGCTGCTTTGGAATTGGCGCAGATCAACGCCGATCGGTCCAAGGCCCTTTTCAAGAGCAATCTCATTCCGAAGTCCGATTATGATAACGCCATTGCGGCGTTGCATCAGGCCGAGGCCACGATAAAAGTTTCCGAGGCCAGCGTGGCCAAGGCCAGGGTAGACCTGGAACGTTGCACCATATACGCGCCGATCGACGGGGTGGTGATTTCGCGCAATGTCGATGTTGGTCAGACGGTGGCCGCCAGCCTGGCTGCCCCGACGCTGTTCATCATCGCCAACGATCTCGCCAAGATGCAAATTGACGCCAACGTTGCCGAGGCCGATGTGGGCGGAGTCGAGGTAGACCAAGATGTCGAGTTTACCGTGGACGCATTTCCGCAACGGACGTTTCACGGCAAGGTCATTCAAGTGCGCAATTCACCCATAACGGTCCAGAATGTCGTGACCTATGACACCGTTATTGGGGTGAACAATGCCGACTTGAAACTCAAACCCGGAATGACTGCCAACGTGTCAATTATCGTTGCGCGTCGGGACAATGTGCTGAGGATTCCCAATGCAGCACTCCGATTTCGCCCTCCCG
>JAMCZD010000094.1 GCA_023473405.1 Candidatus Omnitrophota bacterium | reverse complement strand
GGCGAACCCGTTGCTTACACCAATTGGAGCGGCGGCGTTCCCAACTATTCCAATAACCGGGACTATACCGCCATGCAAAGCGACGGCACCTGGGCGAACTACTACGTCAGTACCACTTACCCCGGGCTGGAGAGGACCGTCGGTGACGGTGAAATCGAGTGAAAGCCCGCTGCTATATGTGCCGTGAGTGAGGTGATAGATTTGGTCATCGGACGTGTCGAACAAGCCGTCGGACCCGGCAGCCCGCAGGTCGAACAGGTTGTAAGGATCGTTGGGATAAGCATCCAGCGTGTCCGGAATCCCGTCTCCGTCGCTGTCCATTCCGCCAACCTCGATTACCCCGGGGTAAGTGGTACTGACGTAGTAGTTCGCCCAGGTGCCGTCGCTTTGCATGGCGGTATAGTCCCGGTTATTGGAATAGTTGGGAACGCCGCCGCTCCAATTGGTGTAAGCAACGGGTTCGCCGCTCGCCCAGGCGGAGTTGCCTTTCTGAGCCTCATCCGCAAGGCCGATCCAGAGGATGTCCAAATTGGCGAATGTGCCGCGCACCCAATCGTTTTCGAGCGCATCGTTGATCGTGACCAGGTGACCGCCCAAGGACCTTGCCTGCGTCTCAGCTTCATACCAGGTCATGGAACTATCGGACACTGTATAAGCATGACCACCATAGGTCCGGATGAAGCGGTTCATGCCGTTGATTGAAGGATCAACGTTCTTGCTAAAGCCGAGCGTGAAACGGTCAATGATGCTCAGGTTGGTTGAACCCTCGGCAGGGAGGGTAAGTGAAGTAATCGCGGCCGGCATGATGTCGCGGAGGTCCATATTCAGAAGGTATTGGGCGAAGATGCCCGGAGCAGCAAAGCCGTGGTTGGCGGCGGGCAACCAGGTCGGCCCGTTGATCAGAGTGGCGTTGTGGCCATTAGTGCTGAGATCGATGGAAGTCAGACCGTAGCCTTCATTGAACCGCCAATAACCAATCAAACCCTCTTCAGTGCCGCTCAGGCTGTTGGTCATGTTAACCTGGACATCGGCAGCCGTGAACGCGCGATTCCAAAGCCGGACCTCATCGAGGTAACCGGCCAAATGATCGTGGGGCGCGTCTTGTGAAAAACCAAACCGTATCCGGTTCTGCCAGTTGAAGTCCGAACTGGCCTTGGTGCCGGAAGCGACCTGGACGCCGTCCACATAAGTCTGGTTGCCAGAGACCGCGCTTCCATAAGTGAAGACCACATAATGCCACGCGCCGTCCGCCAGGCTCAAGCCGGATGAACTTACCGTCCCGGCGCTGTATATGCGCGTGTAAATGTTCCCACCATTGAGATAGATGTGCCGATCATGGTCGCTTCCGCCGTTGGAGACGGAGAAGAGCGCCGCGCCGGGGTCGGAGGTCCTGAACCAGAAGCTGATGGCAAGGGCGGACTCAGGTATATCGATCAGGGCCTCGGAGTAGCTGCTGTTGCCATTGTAGAACAAAGTGTTCGCGCCTTCGGTCGGGTGCGGTGGCACGGCGGGGAGCATGCCGGAGGCGGCGCGGACGCGGGCGTAATAATCGCCATCGGCGCCCGCCGGAACTGTATAGTTCAGGTTGCCGGCGCCCAGCTGTTTACCAGCGTCCCCGACGGGTCAAGGATTTCGAGAACATCGGCGAATCCGCTGCCGGCGGGTTGCTCGAGGCCGAGCTGGATCAAGCTGTTCGAGGAAAGTGTGCCCAGGCGGTAAAAGTCCCCCGGATCACCCGAGCTGATGCAGCCCAGAACGGTCGCTTGGCGATGACCATTGTCGAGGGCGAAATCGAGCGCGTTTGCGTTGCCGGTGCTATTGTTGTCTTCGGACTCGAGCTGGACCGGGTCCGGGGCCAGGGTAACTCGCAAACGGTATTCGCCGTAGTACTGGTAGTTTTGCTCGACCCGAATGAAATAGGTGCCCGAGACGGGAGCAGAGAGGCTGATCTGCCCGCGGCCATTGCCGTCACTATAGAAATAGGTCCACTGGTCCCCGCTGGGGTAGTAAATCCGGTAGAGCAGACCCGAGCTACCGGGATTACCCGGACTCTCACAGGCAATGAACACCCGTTCGCCGGCCAAGACATCGAAGCTCCAGTAGTCATTTTCCGAGTTATTGAAGATATTGCCGCGTCCGGCGCCGATGCGCAGACCGGTTGCGGCATCGAGAGCGAGGGGTTGGGTATCGTTACCGAGCAAGATCGAGAGATTGTTGCCGTAATCACTCGCCACGGCGAGATCGACCCTTCCGTCATGGTTGAAGTCCGCGGCGACCAAACCGACCGGGCGGTTCCCCATCGAGTAAACCGAGGGTGCCTGGAAGGTCCCATCGCCCTGGTTGAGCAGAACGTTAACCTTATTATTATTGTAGCCGTCCACAACCAGGTCGCGCCAGCCGTCGCCATTGAGGTCAACAGCGAGAAGTTCGTATCCGTCCGAAGTGCTCACCCCGTGGTTGATGCGCGGCTGGAACGAGCCATCGCCGTTGCCGAGCATTACGCTAATGGTGTTGTCACCGCCGTTGAAGACTGCCAGGTCAAGCTTGGCGTTATTGTCCAGGTCAGCCAGAACCAGGGCGCGCGGTTGGTTGCCGGCGGCCAGCGTCACGGCAGGGGCAAATGTGCCGTTCCCATTGCCAAACAGGAGGCTGACGTTGTTGTCATTGTAATTGGCAATCAGCAGGTCTGGCTTGCCGTCGCCGTTCACGTCACCAACGGCTGCATACATCGGACCGTTGCCCGCGGGATAATTGACCGGCGCAGCAAAGGAACCGTCGCCATTGCCGAGCAGGATGCTTACGTTGTCGCTGTTGTAGTTCGGCACGGCAAGGTCGGTCTTGCCGTCGCGGTTGAAGTCGGCAGTGACGACGTGGTAAGGGGTCGTTCCGACGTTGTAATTGCTGCGCACGGCAAAGGTGCCGTCGCCATTGCCCGTAAGGATAGTGATATTGTTGGCGCCATAGTTGGCTACGGCGAGGTCAAGATTCGCGTCCGCATTGAAAAGGCCCAAGGCAACTGACCACGCATGGTTGCCGGTAGCGTAGTTGGTCTTGACCTGGAACGAGCCGTCTCCATTTCCAAGCACCACCGCCACACCGCCGCTATCCCAGAGAGCGGCCACCAGGTCGATGTTGGTGTCGCCGTTAATCCGGCCCGACGCGATCCTTTCGGCGCTGCTGCCCAGCCCCAGACCCGCTCCGCTGATAAACGATCCGTTGGGCTGCGCGTTCTGGCTCAGGCTCAGCGAGGTGGCGAGGCCGGGTGAATGATCAAACCGGTTTTCGAATACAAAGCCGGGGATGTTCGCCACGGCAAAGTTACGGACATAAGGAGCGCCCAGGGTGGTTCCAGTCCGATTGGCCAGGTTGCCGCTTACGGTGAACCGGTAGAGACCGGGCTGGAGCGGACCGTCGCTGACCAGGTAAGACGCGGAGGTGCCGGAACTGTAGGCCGGTGAATTGACTACGGTATAGCGCTGGTCGTCAGCGGTGCCAAATACATTGTCCGCGCCGGAATTGAGCAGCTCGTAATTGGCAGAGTTGGTCACCGACGCCGCGGCAAAGTCCTCGGAGAAGGTGATCGTGAATCGGTCCAGAAGGTTCGACGAGGTGGTCCCTTCCGCTGGGAGACTAACGGCGACGATTTCGGGAACGGTAGTGTTGAAAAGACCGATACTCAACAAGTACTGTTGCATCAGACCCCAAGGTAGCGATCCCAAAGGAGAAAACCGGACCCAGGTCGGGCCGTTGACCAGCGTGCCGTTATGGCCGCTTGTGCTGAGATCGGGGACAGTCGTGCCGGCGCCGTCCTGCAAGCGCCAGCAGCCGATTAGGCCGGTTTCACTTCCGGTCGGACTATGCGCCCTGAAGCTCGCCACCTCGGCCTGTGACAGTGGGCGGTTCCAGATCGAGACGTCCTGGATGATGCCGGGGAAATTATTGCCTCCGCAGCAGGCTTCACCGCCTATCCAGGTGCCGCCTCCATATGGTGAATAGTTGGGCTCGACTGGGCCGGTTGCCATCAACGCACCGTCAACGTAGAGGGAGGCATTGGTTCCGTCGCACACCGAAGCAACATGGTACCATGTTCCTGGAGTTGCGGTGTCCGGGGCCTGGTAAGTGATGTTGCAGCCACCGGGTTGCCGGGTGCCGACACCAAACCGTCCGTCCTGCAGGACCGCCCCCCAGTCAAGGCAACTGCCAAAGCCGCCGGCAATGGTGTGACGCCCGCCGGGGAGTGACATCGGCATGACCCAGGCCTGGATGCTCCACTGGCTGCCAGGCGACCAGTTACCGGCATTGACGTAGTTGTTTCCGCCGTTGAAATACAATCCGTTGGTGACGGATGGGTCGCGGGTGGTATACGCCCAGGTCACTCGGGCGTAGTAGGCGCCACCGGTCCCGGGCTCGAGCGTGTAGACCAGGTTTGTCTGCGCCGGATAACTGTTCGAAACCAAGGCGCTCGCGGCGTTGTAAATCTCCAACTGCGGCCACAGGGCGCTGCTGGCAGGCTTTGCGAGTCCCAGGGAGATCTGGGTCCCGTCGGCCAGGTTGCCCAATTGGAAGAAGTCCCCGTTATTGTCAGCGGTGCTGAGGCAGCCCAGGACGGTGGCCCTTTGCCTTCCGGCGCTCAGATCGAAGGACAGCGAATTGGCCTGGCCGATGCTGTTATTGTCTTCGGCCTCGAGCTGCACGGGGGCCTTGGCCAGAGTAACGCGCAATCGGTATTCGCCGGCATATTGGTTATTACGTTCCACGCGGATCGAGTAAGTGCCGGAGGTAGGAACCGTGAGGCTGATCTGGCCGCGCCCGTTGCCGTCGCTGTAGAAATACGTCCACTGACTCCCATTGGGATAGTAGATGCGATAGAGCAGGCTCGAGCTGCCGGGATCGCCGGGATTTTCGGAGCCGATGAATAGCCGGTCGCCGGTTTGAGCGCTGAAGGTCCAGTAATCCAAGTCATCGCTGTCGGCGAGGTTGCCACGCCCGGCGGCAATCAGGAGGCCCGTGCCGTTTGGATCGGCGGCGATGGATTCAGTATTGTTACCCAGGAAGAGGGTGAAGTTATTGCCGTTGTAATTCGCGGTGGCGATGTCCAGGCGGTGATCGCTGTTATAGTCACCCAGGGCCACGCTGATGGGATTGCCGCTGAAGTCATAAGTGAGCGCGGAACCAAAGGTCCCGTCGCCGTTGTTGAGCGCGGTGATCAATCGGCTGTTTCCATAGCTTGCCACGATCGAGTCCGGATAACCGTCGTTGTTAATATCGGCCAGGGCAACCTGGTAAGGATCGCTGCTGCCGATGTTGTAATCGACGCGCGGATTGAAGGTGCCATCGCCAATGCCAATAAAGACGTTCAGCGTAGAGCCGCCGATGGCAACCATATCCAGCCGCCCATCCCCGTTCACGTCACCCAGCGCCACGTAGCGGGTATTGTCTGCGTTTGGGTAATTGACCGCCGGCTGGAACGTCCCATCGGCGTTGCCCAAAAGGACGCTGAGGTTCGAGCTTTGGTAATTGGCGACCGCGAGGTCTGGTTGGCCGTCGGCGTTGAGATCACCAACGCTCACAGTCTGTGGCTGGTTGCCGGCGGTATAATTGGTACTGACTTGAAACGTGCCGTCGCCGTTGCCGAAAAGCACGGTAACCGTGCTGCCTCCGTGGTTCGGCACAGCCAGATCGGCTTTGTTATCGTGGTTAAAGTCCGCCGAGGCAAGATTGATGGGCCGGTTGAAGCCGGAGTAATTGGTCAACACTACAAAACCGCCGTTCCCGTCGCCGAGCAGGATGCTAACAGTATTGGCATTGTAATTAGCCACCGCCAAATCGAGGCGGTCGTCCTTGTTGAAATCCACCGGGGCGATTGAAATCGCGCCGTTGCCGGTGGCAATATTAGTTGTTGCCTGGAACGATCCGGCGCCGTCGCCCGTGAATGCCGTGATATTGTCATCACCGTAGTTTGCGACCACCAGGTCCAGGTTGGTGTCTTGGTTGAAGTAACCGCTAACGATGAAGTGCGCATTGCGTCCGGATGCAAATGATGCCAACCTTCCGAAGGACCCGTCCAATGGGTTGCCCGGGCTCAGGCTGAGCGAGGTCGATGAAGTGCCGCCAGTCCCGCGCCGGTTCTCCTCCACGAATCCGCTGACCGGCGCGATGGTAAAGTAGCGGATGACGGGCGCGCTGAGCGGGTTGCCAAAGCGGTCCGTCAGCGAAGTGGTGATTTTGAAACGGTAATAGCCCGGTTGCAGCGGCCCGTCAGCAATGGCGAACGTGGCGGATAAGCCGCTCGAGTAAACGCTCGAGTAAATCCGGTAAGGGACATCATCGGCACTGTCAAACACCCCGTCCGGCCCGGAGGCGCGCAGGTCAAAGGCATTGAGCGAATCGTTCGGATAGGGATCAACGAGGTTTACCAGGCCGTCGTTGTCCGTGTCAGCGGCGCTTGCAACCTCGATTATGCCGCGCAGGCTCGTCCAGTAAGCAACGTCATCCCAGGCGCCATCGGTGCGCATCTTCACACCAAGCTCGGAGCCATTGCTGTTGTTGGGCACGCCGCCGGTCCAATTGAGATAGGTAACGGGATCGCCGCTGGACCATGACCAGGCGCCGCCGGCGAACATGTTAAGGCCAATCCACAACTCGCCATAACCGCTGAAGGTCTGGTCGAGGAAACCGTTCTCGAGGCTGCTGTTGATGGCGGCAAGGTGGCCGCCGAGCGAGAGAGCGGCGGCCTCGGCGTTCTGCCATGAGGTTGACGAATCGGTAAGCAAGTAGGAATGCCCATCGTAACGATACACGTTGCGGGCCATACGTTTGAAACGGGCGTCCATATCCTCGCTGAAGCTGACATTAAAGGCGGTGATGATGTCGGTATTGGTGGAACTATTGGACGGGAGGGTAACGCCGGTAATCGCGGGCGGCGTGGGATTCGCCATGTCGATGTCGAGGATATACTGGGAGAGCAGTCCGGCGGGCTGGGCGTTGGTCGAGGCGAGGAATGTCCATGCGGGCCCGTTGACGAGCAGGCCGGTGTGATTGGATGGGCTCAGGTCAAACGCGTTGGTGCCAAAACCCTCGTTGAAACGCCAATACCCGGCCAGATCAGGCTCGCTGCCGGTGAGGGCACCGATCATCCCGGCAACAATCTCGGCCTGCGACAACGGACGGTTCCAGAGGCGGAGTTCGTCAAAGACACCGTTCCACCCACGCCCGCCACCGCCCCATTGTGCGATACGGAGGAACTGGCTGCCGTCGTAGTTGATCTGGCTGGGGGCGGCGTTGGAACCGACCAGCGTGCCATTGATGTAGACCCGGCTGACATTGGTGCTGTCGCGGGTAATGGCAACATGCTGCCAGGTGTTGGGCGTCAGGGTGAACGGCACGCCGCTGCCGCCATCCTGGGGAGCCCAGTAATAGTGGTTGCTGTTTCCCGAGTCTTGCTGGATGACCCAGTTAATGCCGGCACGATGGTTGTCATCCATGATGTCGGAGTAGGTGGCTTGGGACGCCGCCGGTCTGGCCCAGAACGACAGGGTGAAGCTCTGGTAATTGAACCAGGTGCCAAGTTCGACATGGTCGCTTCCGCCCGAGAAGCGTAACGCTGTCTCCGCGCTGCCGACGAACCCGCCCGGACCAGCGGATAGGCAGGCGTAGTAAACGCCGTCCTGGCCGGACGGCACGGTGAAGAATAAATTGGTGGCGCCCGCGGCGCTGTTGGTCATCAGTGCGCCCGCGGCGCTATAGACCGAGACGATCTCGCCCAACCCGCTCGAAGCCGGCTCACGCACGCCGATGCGGACAGTCGATCCGCCCAGCAGATTACCGAGGTTATAATAGTCACCCCCATCACCAACGGAGAGGTAACCGGCCAGAGAGGCCTTGAGGTGGCTGTTAGTGAGGGTAAGACCAGGCGTATTGGCGTTGGCGATCGAGTTATTGTTTTCGTTCTCGAGTTGCAACGGCGGACTGGCCAGGGTGACGCGAATCCGGTACTCGCCTTGATAATCGTAGTTCTTGGCAACCCGCACCACGTATGTGCCGTCTTGCGGCAGCGTAACTACGCCGCTCTGACCCCAGCCCGTATAGTCGGGGTAGAACGAATTCAGCGCCGAGCCGTCTTCGCTCAGGATTTGAAAATACAACTGGCTCGATGAAGGATTCTCCACCGTGTCCACGGCCACGATAGCCTGGTCGCCACCTTTCCCGTGAAACTGCCAGTAATCAACATCGTCGCTATTGGAACGTCGACCGCGCCCATAAGCGGTTCGCAGGCCGCTGCCGGGCGGGTCCTCGGCCAACAGGTTCAACGCGTTACCGAGCCAGGTTGACACGTAGTTGCCGTAGTAATGACAGAAGGCAAGGTCCGTCCGGCCATCGCCATTGAGGTCGCCCGTGGCAACGCCAATCGGGTTCTGGCTGGCGCCATAGTTGTAAAGGTTGGTGAATACGCCGGTGCCGTTGTTCAGGAGGATGCTGAAGGTGTTATTGCCATAGCCGGGCACCACGGCATCCGGCTTGCCATCGCCGTTCATGTCCGCCAGCGCCAGTTGGTATGCGTCGGTGGTTCCGTCGTAGTAAAAACGCCGGGACTGGAAGGTCCCATCGCCGTTTCCAACTAGCACGCTTACCGTGTTATCGCCCGAGTTCATGGTCACAATATCGGGCCTGCCGTCCAATAGTTCCACCAA
>JAMCZD010000449.1 GCA_023473405.1 Candidatus Omnitrophota bacterium | reverse complement strand
AACGGTATCAATAGGTTAAATGGAAATTAGCGCTGATTGAAGACACTGCGGATTGTTTGGGGGGCCTGTTTTCGCGATCCAAGCCATCGCCGAGACTGTCAGAGGGAATAAACACGACGACATAATTCTTTGCGGGTCGGAAGGAGGCCAAGAATGAACAGGAGCAAACGGAGGTAACAGAGAGGAATGGGCCCAACCGAAGACATGGGGCTATCGAGTAGTTCTATTTGCAACCTGGTTTTTCGGGAGTATCGTCGAGTGTCGGTTTGATAACTTGTGAGGTTTAACATGAGAGAAACCAATTACGGATACCACAAGAGCCTGCCGGGCGTCAGCTATGACCAAGCCGTGCAACGAACAACCGAAGCTTTGAAGACCGAGGGATTCGGCGTGCTGACCACCATCGATGTCAAGGATGCATTCAAGAAGAAGCTGGATGTCGACTTCAAGCGATACGTGATCCTGGGTGCCTGTAATCCACAGTTGGCGCATAAAGCGCTGTCCGCCGACGATGCCATCGGCCTGCTCCTGCCCTGCAACGTGGTGGTAGCCGAGACGGACAGCGGCGCCGAAGTGGCTATCCAGAGGCCGGCTGCAATGTTTTCGTTCGTGAACCTGCCAGGCTTGCGCCCCGTTGCCGACGAAGCCGAACAACGGTTACACCGCGTCCTGGACCGCATATGAGGAAGGAATGGAGCTTGGGAAACCAGGAAGCATTGAAGGTGAGAATGCGTTTTCCACGTTCCTGTTTTCCTTAGTGTCGGGTCCTAATCGTCGATTTTAATTTTCGACAGGTCCTCCTTCGGCTTGGGCCAGTGCATATCGAGGTCTTCGAGGGCTTTCGCCACTACCTTGGCAACGAGATAATCCCGGAACCACTTACGGTCCGAAGGCACGATATGCCACGGGGCGTGTCCGGTGCTGCAGTGGTTTAGCACATCTTCGTAAGCCTTTTGGAAGGCGTCCCAGTGAGCGCGCATCTTGAGGTCGTCCATGGAAAACTTCCAATTTTTGCTCGGGTCATCCAGGCGTTCCTTGAATCGGTCGGCTTGTTCGCTTTTGCCGATATGAAGGAAGAACTTCAACAAGAGGATGCGGTTGTCGGCCAGGAATTTCTCGAAGGCATTGATCTGGTCGAAGCGCTCTTTCCAGACCTCGGGCGGCTGCAAGTTCAACACCCGCACGATCAGCACATCCTCATAATGCGACCGGTTGAACACGCCGATGTAGCCGTAGCGCGGAACGGCATGATGCACCCGCCACAGGTAATCATGGGCGATTTCTTCCGCCGATGGGATTTTGAAGTTGGCGGTCTGGACGCCGGCTGGATTCACAAACTCGAGGACGCGCCGCACGGCGCCGTCCTTGCCGCTGGCGTCCATGCCTTGAAACAAGACGACCAGGGCGTGCCGTGCATTGGCGTACAGCAAGTGCTGAAGCTCGCCGATGCGCTGTCCCCACTTGATTGTTTGCGATTTCGCATCCTCCTTGTCCATGCCATTGCAAAAGGCGGGATCGAAATCTTTCAGCCGGATTTTCCCTTCGACTTTAAAAGGTTGTTTCATGTGTGTATTATGCTTGTTCTTTTGCCGGGCTCAATGCGCCTTCAACGCTCGCGCGATTGCGTTGAAGGCTAGTTGTTCCAGTCGATTGCCACCAATGCAGGCCGATCAAGACCGCCGCCGTCAGACTATACCCCACCACGAATTGAGGCGCCGCCATCCACCCCATTTTGTTCTGGACCCCGAGCGGGGTCAGGCTATAGGCGTGAATAATGCCGATGGCCGATAAACCGGCGGCTGCCAGGGCCCACAAGCCGGCCCTGAAAAATTGGCGGTCAATGATGAAGGCCAGGATTGCCGCCAGGATCATCGAGCTCAGGATAAAGCCCTGGTTAAGCGCGATGATGCCGTGGATAAACAGGTCCGAGCCGAACTTCGGCGCCACGGCATACAAGCTCGAACCGGCTTTGCTCAAGGCCGTCTCGATCAATAACAATGCCCAGGCCGCCAGGGGCGGGATGAAGCCCACCGTCACCGCCAAGGCATGTTTCCTCGGGGTTTCCTGGTAGGCCTGCGCGGTAATGATCAAACCGATCCAGAGGAGGATGCCCAGCACCGCCTCCAACGGCACCCACCTAAGGACAAGGGTCACGCCGCCGGTCAGGCATAGAGCCGTGATGGCCAATCCATTGAGAACCGAGTAACCCGAACGCGCACCCATTGCCTTCCAGCCAGGATGCCCAATGTAAATGGTGGTGGGAAATGCGCTTCCCAAAAACGCGGCGCATAAACTGCCAAGGCCATTGGCCAGCAGCGAAGAACGGGTTTCAAACCGGTCCCCGGCCGCCTCGGCGCTTTCCAGGTTCTGCAACGAACCGATTACATTGAACAAGCCCATCGGAAAGATTACGGCCAAGTACTTCCATCCAACCGGCGAAACCAGGAAGGCGGATAGTTCAGACAAGGCCGGTTTGAAAAAGTGCAGACCCACGGCATACGACTCGGGGTTGGGTTCGAAATATCGGTATCCCAACAAGCGCAACCCCCAGGCAACCGCCGTTCCAACCGCCACCGCCGCAAATCCACCCGGCAGTCCCAGGGGCAATCGAATCCGCGAAGCGTAATTGATCAGGATCAGCATCATGGGAAGCAGGGCGATTACCGGGGTGGCAAAGATTTGAAAGGCGAAAGCCATCGCAATAAAGGTGATCGCAATTCCGGCTAACGCGGACAGCAGCGCCGCTCGAGGGGTGTGCCGGCGAAGCCAATCCCCGCAAAAAGCCCCCGCCGTTTCCATTATCCCGCTCAGGAAACAGGCAAACAAACCCGCCTGCCAGGCGAGCGTTGCATTCTTGGTTTCCTGGTAGACCGGCCCCATGATCAACAGGATATAGGCGAACACACTCGGCGTATTGATGCCGTAGGGCAAGGCCGTGACGTCCTCGCGTCCGGTCCTCCGCGCCAGGCGGCGGGCCTGCCACGCATAAAAGAGATTGCCCGCTAAGATGGAAGCCGCCGCTCCGGGCAGAATTTGACCGTAAACCAGTTCCGGAGTAAAACCGCAGACCGCCTCTCCGAGGACAGCGATCACCATCAATTGGAGAAGGTTGTCGATAAACAGGCCGAAAAAGCCGTCGATATCGCCGCGGACAAACCATTTTGTCTTCACGGGAGCAAGTATTTAATGGTCTCCCGTGCTCTAGGCGAGAAAAAGTCACGCGCCCACCCCCCCCCCCTACTTGCCACCCGACCCACTGGGAAGCTCGTCGACTCGCGCCGCGAAAATGAAATCGGTGTCGGTTAACCCGTCGATCTTGTGTGTCCAAACCGTTACTTTCACCTTGCCCCAGGCCAGGTAAAGATCGGGGTGATGCCCGACGGCCTCGGCCAGTTCCCCTACCCGATTGGTGAAAGCCAACGCTTCACGGAAATCCTTGAAAATAAACGTCCGTTCCAAATGATGCTCATTGATCACGCGCCAATCCTTGTTCAGTTGCCGATGAAGCTCTTCGAGTTTCGCCCCCTTCATCGGCGGTGTCCCACCCTGGCAAGGCACACATTGCTTTTTGGCCAATTCGCTCATGCTCATTCCCCCTGATGGTTAATTCCTTGTCCCCTTACGCCCTGCTCAATCTAGCCCGAAGTTCGAAGGATTGCAATTTGAGCCAAGGTTTCTGGCGAACGGCGCAGCAATTCCATTATGGCGAATCACGTATTTTATCCCACGGATCAGGGAGCAATTTACAACGCGAGGAAGAAGGCAGGAACAAGCTTAAAAGTTGACGCCGCCACTGAGGATAGCCGACGCCATAAGCTGGGCAATGCCGCTCAAAATGGTAAAGACCAGCCCGCTCAACAGGTACAGACCAAAGCCCTTGGTCTGGTCGGGTTCGAGCACGATGCCGATGCCTTGATATAAGATGTAGATACAGCCAAGGGCGCCCACCGCCCAGATGATCCAGGAATTGAGAGTGGGGATGGCATGCAGGAAGCGCGCCAGAAAGACAGGGCTCATCCCATAGGCCGCCAGGTTGAAGCATTGGGTGAAACGCGGCTGGAGATGGAAGCTGTCAGTAATCCATTTGATCAACACGGCGCCGAAGCCGACCATAACCAAGCCGAGGATCAATTGGATGCTTGCATATCGGACGACGACGTCGAGGTTGTATGTTATCATGCGTTCGAACGGTCCGGCGCGCCCTCCCCACCGTACCAGCACATAACCTTCCACCAGGTCGCTCAGCAAGACGATCGGCAGCAAAAAGCCCAAAACCGTCGCCACAACTCCATGTTTCCCATTGACAATCCGAGTCCAAGCATTTGCCGGTGATAATACCAGTTGAATCGCCCTGATCATGGCGGACAGTTTAAGTGGCTCCTCATCAAACACAACTAAATATCAGGGCCAATAGCACGTTTGGCGTGAGACAGAATTCTTTGCGGCACCCCTGGCCATTACAAAACACGCCCTAATGAGCGCCTGCGGAAGCGGCGGGTGTGTTGGTGGCGGCTGGTGTTGCGGGTGTGTTGGTGGATCCTGTGGGTGGCAGGGTGGGCGCCGGCAGGCGGAGGGCGGTGCGGAGCTGGGCCTGGAGTTCCTGGTTTAGAGGGCTGTCGGTGCCGAGGAGCTGGTCCAGGGCCTCCTTGCGAATTTGTGCGAGCGGGGCCAGGCCAACCCGTTTTTCGGCGCCTTCGACGGCCTTTTCGAACCGGGCATAAACCTTGCTCGCAAGGAGTTCATAATTGTCCGCGGTGTCGTCGAGTCCCATTGCACGGTTCACGAATGAATGGACCAGCAGTCCGCCGACGATTGCGCGCACTCGATCCTGGGAGGTTTCACCGACGTCCTCGCTGATGCGGTCGAGGGCATAATCGTCGATGGAAATCGTGCCGGGCAAGGTATTGGGTTTGCCGTTCAACAAAGGTTTGTTGGGATATTTCTCGCCCAGGTAATGGAACCACTTGGCGGCCTCGGACAGGCGGTTGTTGACGTATAGGAAATAGACCGCATCCCGCAGGAAATTTCGGTGGCCGGTTTGTATCTGCTCATGTTCTTTCGGGTCCTGCTCCATCATGTCTTCATAGGCGCGATTGGCATTGGGTATCAGGTCAAGGTTCGGTCCCAACTGAAACAGGCTGCCAGTTTTCGATTCGAGCAACTGACCGCGTTGGAAGGCCAATTGCATGGACTGGTAGATGACGCGCCGGAGAGGTATGAGGTCTTCTCGTTTTTTGCATTCGGCCAGGCCGAGCCAGGCCCAGTAGATTGCGCTGGCCTCGGGGAGGCGCCAATCCAACGGACCGTAGTGTTCATCCACCTGTTCCATGACCTTGGGGTCCATCTTGTAGGTATCCTCGAGCTGTTTGAGCCGTGATTTATCCTGGTCGGTTTTGGGGTGGAGCAGCGCGTCGTAATTGGGTCGTCCGCCGCCCAGGACCTTGTCCATCAGCTCAGCCCAGGCCTCCTTAAAATACATATGGGCGTCATCGAGGTTTTGTCCCATTTTATGTTGGAAGAACCAGGCGAGCTCACGGTAGATAAGCGGTTCATGGGGATTATATTTCAGGCCGCGGTCGCGCAACAGCTCGATGCCTTGCCGAACCCAGAACCAGCGATCACGCGGGTCCTGGAATTTTATCGAGATATTGTAAGCCATATTCCAGGCTTGAACGATCCAGACCGTGGTCATGTGCGGCTGGAGGGTGGTGATCCAGTCGGCCAGTTGCGCCATCTCGAAATATTTTCCGTCATCCTGGAGGTCCATTGCCCGAATCCACAGCGCGTTAGCAATCAGGCCGCGGAATCCGCCCAGGGCCACCGTGGTGAACGCAAGCACGGGAGGCGCGTTTTTGAGCGGCTCGATCCGGGTCAATCCCAGCCGATCGCGGGCGCTGTTCAACCGTTGCTGGGAAAAGGAAGCGACCAGCAGCAGAACCACGGCCAGCGCCGCCAGAACAGGTTTGAATAGTCTCGAGCCGGACCGTGTCATTGGTTTCCTTGCGCGGTGGCGAGTTCGCGCCGGGTGAACAAGCTGATGCCCAAGACGCTGAAGGCGCCTCCCAGCAACAAAACGATCTGGCCAACTGCCCGGCCTAGTTGTCCCCAGGTGATCCAGCGTCCGGTGCTAAGCGAGTCAATGGGCGAGAATCCCTGGACCAGGTTCACCACTTTAAGAATCGCGCTGAAGAAGAACACCGACATATGATCGAACCAGAGGGGATTGGTGATCGTTCCAGTGTCGTGGTTGACCTCCGAGATGCCCCGGTCCTGGATTATTTGTTGCAGAGTTCCGCTCGATAAACCGATCACCAGTATGCCCAGCGCAAAAAAGGTCGCCACCGGAAAAGAAAGAAAACTCGCCGCCGACAATCCTATCGCCGCCAGCAATGCCAACCAACAGTAGATAATCCCCAGCCCCCGCACAAAGTTCAAACCGAACCCACCGGCCGGATAGAGCACTTCGAGACCGTCTTCAAGCTGAAACAACAGATCGGTGTCGTTGGGATTGATGCAATCGATGGTCAGCACCCCGTTGCTGTCGAATAAATTGGGCGGAATCTGAAATTGCTGGAAGCTGTCCGCCGCGAGTTTGATCGACAGGCGGCTGAGCCTTGGTGTGTCCGGCACGCCTATCTGCCACAACGTCAAATAAGTCTGGGGTGGGCCTGTGGTAGATTCATCCCGTTTTGTGGTGGAAAATTTCACCCGCAAAAAGAGTGGTTGATCGCGCAGGCGTTCATGTTCCGGGCCGAGGGAAATTATCCAGCGCCGGAAAAAACCTGGCCGCACCAACTGATACTCGGCCTTGAGCTGTTCGCGAATCTGATTGCGCAGCATTTGCAGATCGAAGGGTCGCATGGCGGCCTGCCTGGTGTGCATCTGTTCCAGGCGTTTTTGCAGCACCTCATTCACGATAGGTTCCAGGTCCGGCACCGATTCCTTGGCCGAGCCGCGGGCAACCAGCACCTCGGATTCCAAAGACTTGCGCTGCGCCTCCGGCAAACGCTGTGCGCGCCATTGGAGCAAAAAATAGACGGCACCGCCCGACAAGGCGAGCAACAGGCCGTTCAGCATCATGATGCCCAGCCATTTGCCCAGCCAGATTTGCCAGCGCGCCACCGGTTTGACCGCAATCAATTGCATCTGGCATTCTTCGACTTCGCGCGCCAGGGTGCCGCAGGCCAGCCAAAGCGTGGCGAATCCCAACAGAGCCGTTATAACGGACAGGGTGTATGTCAATAATATCTGAGCAAAACCTCTCGCCGTGCCGTCGTCCTTGATCACCAAGGGAAGCGCCACTACCGCGCCCAGCAGCAATGCGCCCAGAACCGGGATCAGGCGGAACCGGGAGGCTGATTTGAACGTCAGACAGGTGATGGCCCACACGCGTTTCACGGTCAGTTCTCCGGCTCAGGACTTGGATTCTTCGCCCCTGCCGGCTTTTTCACCGGGACCGGAGGCCGGGCGCTGTTGTTCCTTTTCCGTTTGCCCGGGAGTGCCGAGCAAGGAGGCGAGCTTTTTGTTGGCCTGGCTCAAGTCGATGGGTTGAGCCGTCACCGGCGGCGGTGGGGACGGTGATAGCGGCGGAGCGGATGGGGCATTGGCAGCTTTGGTCAGGGCTTCGAGTTTTTCCGATTTGATTGCCGCCACGGGTGCGGGCGTCGGCGTTGCCGCCGGTTTGGACGAAGCCGGCGCGGGTGCAACGAGGCGTTCGAGTATTTTGTCCTTCCGGGCGGCGGTGTCGGCTTCGCCCACGAGATAAGCGGCAACGCGATTACCGGAAGTGACTCCGGAGGTCTCGGCCTCGCTCTGCCGTGCCTTTTGCACCACGTTGAGAAAATAGCTCTCGAGGTTTTGCGTGGGAACATCGATGCGGACTTTATCCTCGGCAACATCGGCGCGGATGATTTCAAGGACGCGTTGGAGGGTCTGGCGGCTGAGGGCGGGAGCGGTTATCCGGATCGAGTCGGGGGTAGCGAGCAAGTCTTTCAACGCGCCGGAGGCCTGGATGCGTCCGCCGTAATAAATCACCACTTGGTCGCACACATCCTCGACGTCGGCTAGCAAATGACTGCTGAGGATGACCGTCTTGCCGCGGCGGGCCAGGGCGATGATCAAGTCCTTGACTTCGCGGCAGCCGATGGGATCAAGACCAGACGTCGGTTCGTCCAGGATAACCAGGTCCGGGTCGTTTATAAGCGCCTGGGCAAGACCGATGCGCCGCTGCATGCCCTTCGAGAATTCGCCGACTGTCCGGCGGCGCGCCTGGGTCAGGCCGACCATGGCGATCAATTGATCGGCGCGCTTCCGGCGTTCGAGTCCGGGCAGATCGAACAGACTGCCGAAGAAATCGAGGGTCTCATTCGAGTCGAGGTAACGGTAGAGGTAAGACTCCTCGGGGAGATAGCCGATGCGCGACTTGGTGGCAACGTGGCGGGGCGAATGGCCGAATACCTCGATGTGCCCGCGGGTCGGATAAAGCAGGCCCAGGAGCAATTTCACGGTGGTGGATTTTCCCGAGCCATTAGGCCCCAGCAATCCGAACACTTCTCCGCGCCGCACCTCGAAATCGACATTATCTACCGCCCGTGCCTTGGGGCGTCCCCAGAAGTCCTTGAAGACCTTGGTCAAACCGCGGACGGCGACGACGACCTCGGCGGGTTGGCGGTTCTCGACAGCCGGGGCGGCATGGGTTGAAGTCGATTCGAGGTTTTGCTCAGATATTATTG
>JAMCZD010000110.1 GCA_023473405.1 Candidatus Omnitrophota bacterium | reverse complement strand
TAATAGGCAAATACATCATCGCGCTGCAGCAGGTTGTAAATGTCCGGATACCCGATCACGGTGTAGCGGTAAGGGCTGCGGGTGTAGGCGGTTTCGAACAGGCGCCGGCTCGAGCGGCGCGCAGGGGCGTCCTGGTTCATATCCATTTCCCGCAGGGTCCCCTGGTGTTCCTTGGCCAGCTCGTCGGGCGGGAGGGTGGCGTTTTGCATGACGTCGCACAGGATATCGATGGCGGTGCGGGCGCCGGTATTGGGGACGTTGATCCAGCAAACGGTGCGATCGAACGAGGTATAAGCGTTCATATAACCGCCGGCTTCCTGCACCTCCTGATCGATTCGGGACGGCCCGCGGGTGGAGGTTCCTTTGAACAGCATGTGTTCGAGGACGTGCGACAGGCCGGCGCCGAGCCATTTGCCCTCGTCGATGCTGCCGGATTGGCACCAGGCTTGGGCTGAAACCACGGGGGCGCTATGGTCAATCCATTATCGAGCTTGGTCAAGCGCACCGCCGGCGGGAGGGCGGGGATTTCCTCGAGCGCGGCGGCCCGAGCGTCGACGAGTGGGGCGGTGGTAACGGCAGTCATAAGCAAACAAGGGGTCAGGTGGCGGGAGAGGTTCATTGGGAAGACAGATTTGCGGTTTTTTTCTTGGGCAGAAACGGCTCGCGAAAGGCCTTGATAAAATCGTAACCGCCTTTGAAATCGTCCCGGCTGTCGCTCTCGGTCTTGCTGAGTAGACCGCTTTCGACCAGGTTAAAGACGATCTCGCCGAAGTCTTCGCACCGGTGTATGCCCCATTCCTCGAACACGGTCAGGGTCATGGGGCCGAATTGGGCCAGGCCATACTCGCGGATGCCGGCCAGCAATTCCTGGCCCGTGACGTGGCGGATTTTGTTCTGGTTGCGTTTGCTTACCGATTTCTGGGTATAATCCAGGGCTTCGCGCAAAAAGAGGTAAGCCGAGCGCGCATAGCGGGGATCACGGTTAATGATTTTTTCGAGGATATCGCCAAAATCTGGTTCTTGCATGAGAAACTAGGGGTTAATCGATTGCTTGACGGGCGCCGGGTCGGGTTGGGCCGTGCGATAGGCCTTGACAGCCCAACCGATCAACAGCAATGCCAGTGTGGTTGTCAGCACGAATCGCTCTTGTTTGGTCAGACGGAACATAAATTCGTTGCCTTTGAAAAATCAAGCTAACTGATACTACGATTCCATCGCTCCCTCAAGTGCCATTTACTCGAATTTACCCTATCACGGCGATGTTGACCACCTTTCGCGGCACGACGATGACTTTCTTGACCGTTTTGCCCGCAATGAATGGTTTCACCTTCTCGCTCGCCAACGCCGCTGCCTCGATCTGCTCCGCAGTCGAGTCCGCCGGGACCTCGAGCCGGTCGCGGAACCGTCCGTTGACCTGGACGGGAATTTCGATCACTTCCTCGACGAGCAAGGCCGGATCATAATCGGGCCAAGGGGCATAAGCGAGAGTGGGCTCGGCAGGCGCAGGATGCCGAGGGCCGGGCGGCGATTTCCGCGCGCGGGCCGCCGCCAGTTTGGCGTTCAATTCCTCGGCCAGGTGCGGGGCTAATGGCTGCAGCAAAACGAGGAATTGTTGCAGGATGGACATCGGCTTGACCGGCCACGTGATCGCCTCGTTGATAAATACCATCAAGGCCGAAATGGCGGTGTTGAAGCGCATGCCGTCCAGGTCTTCGGTTGTTTTCTTGATGCACCGGTGCAGCGCCTTCAACTGGGCGGGCGATGGACTTATATCCTGGAGATCGGCCCGCAGCTCGAGACGGTTCAATAATTCGGCCCCGCGCGGTTCTTCGAGGGTGAGACTCTGTTCGAAGTCCTGTTCGCTTTTTTCATCAATGAACAGACGCCAGACGCGCCCGAGAAAGCGATAAACTCCCTCGACGCCTTTTGTGCTCCAGGGCTTCACCATTTCCAACGGGCCCATGAACATCTCGTAGAGGCGGAAGGCGTCGGCCCCATATTCAGCCAGGATAAGGTCGGGATTGACCACGTTGCCGACCGACTTGGACATTTTCTGGCCGTCTTCGCCCAGGATGAGGCCCTGATTGACCAGTCTATGGAACGGTTCCGGGGTTGAAACGCAGCCCAAATCAAATAATACCTTGTGCCAGAAACGCGCGTACAACAGGTGCAAAACGGCATGCTCGGTGCCGCCCACATAAAGGTCCACGCCCGGCGTCGGTTTTGAGCCTTCGAGTTTGCGATCCGAAATCGCCCCAGTCCCCATCCAATACCGTTCGGCTTCCGGGCTGCAAAAGGCGCGGTCATTGTCCGGGTCAAGGTATCGCAGGTAATACCAGCAACTGCCCGCCCATTGGGGCATCGTGTTGGTCTCGCGCCGCGAACCGTCCGGGAGGTTCACCCACGATTCGGCGCGGGCCAAAGGCGGCTCACCCGATGTCGTGGGCTTGTAATCGTCGAGAACAGGCGGCTCGATCGGCAGCTCGCCTTCGGGCAGGGCTTCGTGATGGCCGTTTCTCCAGATTATGGGAAAGGGTTCGCCCCAATAACGCTGCCGGCTGAAAAGCCAATCGCGGAGTTTATAATTGATGGTTCGGCAACCACGTCCGTTGGTCTCGAGCCAGGCGTTGATTTTTTTCTTGGCCTCGGGCGTGGGCAAGCCGTCGAGAAGGCCCGAGTTCACGTTGGTGCCGTCGCCGACAAACCCGATCGACTCCTGGCCGGCCGGGGCCTGCACCACCAGCCTGACCGGCAGATCGAACTTGCGGGCGAACTCGAGATCGCGCGTATCGTGGGCCGGCACCGCCATGATGGCGCCGGTGCCGTAGGTGGCCAGAACGTAATCCGCAATCCAGATGGGAATGCGCTCGCCATTGACGGGGTTGATGGCGTAAGCGCCGGTGAACACGCCGGTCTTTTTCTTGGCCATCTCGGTGCGCTCGAGGTCGCTCTTGGCGGCGGCATAGGCGCGATAGGCCCGGATTGCCGATGGTGGACTGCCGGCAGCGGACGGATCGGGGCCTTTCCAGGACTCGGGCGTTTGCGCCGGCCACTCGGCTGTGGCAATCTGGTCCACCAGCTTGTGCTCGGGCGCCAATACCATGTAGGTCGCGCCGAATAACGTGTCCGGACGGGTCGTGAAAACGACAATGCCCCGCTCAAAACCGACGCCGGGCGATGGAATATCGGCAATCGGGAAGGCAACCTCGGCCCCTTCCGAACGCCCAATCCAATTCCGCTGCATTTCCTTAAGGGCGAGAGGCCAATCGATCAGATCCAGGTCCGCGATCAGGCGCTCCGCAAAAGCCGTGATCCGGAGCATCCATTGCCGCATCGGCCGCCGGACCACGGGGAACCCCCCGATCTCGCTCTTGCCCTCGCTGACTTCTTCGTTGGCCAGGACGGTCCCCAATTCCGGGCACCAATTGACCGGCGCCTCGGCCACGTAAGCCAGGCGTTTTTCATCGCGATAGGCGCGTTTCTCCTCCTCGGTCTCAATCCCCGCCGGATAGGTGAGCGTCTTGATTGGCTCGGCCTTGTTCGTGACCGGGTTGAACCAGGAATTATACATTTTCAGGAAAATCCACTGCGTCCAGCGGTAGTACCGGGGGTCGGTGGTGTTGATCTCGCGGTGCCAATCGTAACTGAACCCGAGGGCCTGGATTTGACGTTTGAAGGTGGCAATGTTGGCCTCGGTAGTCTGGCGCGGGTGCTGGCCCGTCTTGATGGCGTACTGCTCGGCCGGCAAACCGAAGGCGTCCCATCCCATCGGGTGGAGCACGTGAAATCCTCGGGCCCGCTTGTAGCGCGCCATGATGTCTGTGGCCGTGTAACCCTCTGGATGCCCCACATGCAGGCCCGCCCCCGAGGGATAAGGAAACATGTCCAGAATATAAAATTTGGGCGGCAGGTTTGCGCCCTCCAATGCTTGAGGATGCCGTCGGGCGAAAGGATGCTCGGCGTGAATGGTGTCGCCCGGGTTCCAGGCCCGATAGGTCTCCTGCTCCCGCCATACCTGCTGCCACTTCGGCTCGATCAAATGAAATGGATATTGTCTTCTGGTATTCGACATAGCCATTAATGTGCGGAAACCGGTCTTCTTGGGCAATGGCAGAATTCTCCGTGACAAATCCCCAATCCAATTCGCTCGACAGGACCCAGCGCTACAGTTCGGACCCGAGTCACTTTTCCAACGGGCGCGGGATCAGCCTAAAGCCCCGGCGATGGCATCGCCCATTTCAGTGGTGCTGACGAGCTTGGCTCGAGGATCGACTGCGGAATAAATATCCCGTGTGCGGCAGCCTTCCTCGATGACCTTCGCCACGGCGCTGTCAATGGCTTCCGCTGCTTCCGGCAGGGCGAGGCTATAGCGCAAGAGCATTGCAGCGGAGCTGATTTGGGCGATTGGATTGGCGATGTTCTTGCCGGCGATGTCGGGAGCGGTTCCGCCGGCCGGCTCAAACAAACCGAACGCGCGGTCGCCACGCGTTGCCCCGAGGCTGGCACTCGGCAGCATCCCCAGTGAACCTCCCAACGCGGCGGCTTCATCGCTCAGGATGTCGCCGAACATGTTCTCGCACAGGACAACATCAAATTGGGACGGGCGCAGGATGAGCTGCATGGCGGCGTTGTCCACGAGCAAATGTTCCAGGGTTACGTCGGGATAGTGCCGTCCGACAGCGGTCACCACCTCGCGCCATAAGATGCCGTTTTCCAGTATGTTGGATTTGTCGATGCTCGTGACCAGCCGGCGGCGCTCCCGAGCCGCGCGGAAGGCGAAATGCGCGATCCGCTCGATTTCCGGCGACGTATAAACCATGGTGTCGATGGCGCGCATGAAACGTCGCGAGCACTGGTTGGTTGCGGTCAGGTCAATGACTTCTTCGGTCTTTTTGGGCTCGCCGAAATAGAGGCTTCCCGTCAGTTCACGCACCACCAACATGTCGATGCCGTTGCCCTGGCGCTCCGGGCGCAGGGGCGAGACAGACGCCAGCGACGCGGGCAGCTTGACCGGGCGCAGGTTGGCGTACAGGCGGAACTCGCGGCGCAGGCGCAGCAAGGCGGCGCGTTCAGGCCGTTTTTCCTTTGCCACGAGCGGGTCCCGCTGTGGCAGTCCTACGGAGCCGAACAGGATGGCGTCGGAGTCTTGGCACAAGGCGAGCGTGCCATCGGGAAGGGCATTGCCGGCAGAGTCAATGGCCGCCCATCCCACCGGGGCCTCGTGCATGTCGAGTTGCAGGGAGAATCTGGCGGCCACCACGCGGAGGACCTTGAGTGCCTCGCGCATCACCTCGGGCCCAATGCCGTCACCGGCCAGCACGGCGATCTTTGCGCGGCCTGACTTCCCTCCGGCAACGGGGCGGGCGGTCTCTGTCTCGTCCGTAACCGGACTCGAGGTTGAATTCTTCATAAGGCTTCATTGCTGCTGGTCGGGCCTGAGAATGACCTTCATGAGTCCGGGTTCCTTGTTATAGAGCCGTTCGAACCACTTTCCACCGTCTGATAACGGGGCCACGGCGCTGATCAGGGGGGCCATCCTGATGCTGCCCCGGGCCAGCATCTCCAGGCAGGCAGGGTATTCGCCGCTCGAAGCGCATGACCCAAAAACGGACAGCTCGCGCATGACCGCGACCTGGAGCGGCAATTGAATCGAGGGAGAGAGATTTCCGATAATGGTGAGCGATCCGCCTTTGCGCAAACACCGCGTCGCCAATTCGATGGTTTCAGTAACTCCCACTGCCTCGATCGCGACATGGACGCCGCGGCCTTCAGTCAATTCAAGCACTTGGGCGATCGAATCGCCGCCGGCCGCGTTAATGACGTGGTCGGCCCCCAACTGGCGAGCCAGTTTGAGCCTTTCCGGAATTACATCGACACCAATAATGCAACCGCATCCGGCCAAACGCAGGGCCTGGATAGCCAGCAGACCGATCACTCCCGTCCCCATCACCAGGGCGGAATGGTTCAGCGCCAGGGGAGTGCGGTTGACCCCATGAAAGGCGATCGAAAGCGGCTCCATCGTGGCGGCATGTTCAAAGGAGAGCCCCTCCGGCAAACGATAGAGGATGTGTTGCGGCACCGCAATGTATTCGGCGAAGGCGCCGTTGCGGCGATATTCGTCGCACGCAACACCCAAAATCCGGCCATGCTCGCAGCGATTGCTGAAACCCTGGCGGCAGTAGAAACACCGTCCGCAATAGATGGTCGAATCGAAGGTGACGCGGTCGCCCTTTTGCCAGCCGTTCACGTGGCTGCCCGTTTCCACGATGCATCCGGACGCCTCGTGACCCATGATCAGGGGTGGCTGGCGGCGTTTGGTGCTGCCGTCCAGCCCATGCACATCGCTGCCGCAGATGCCGCATGCTTTTACCTGAACCAACACTTCTTCCGGACCGGTTTCCGGCAGAGGAACATCTTTATAGACAAGTCGCTTATAGTCCTCGAGCACTAATGCCTTCATATCGTTTTGTTCTTGCAATTGGCATCTGTTCGTTTAATCCGTTTGAACCAAACTGATGTTTGGATCAGGCACTATACTGGATGCGCCAATCCGATACGGCAAGGCGAATCCAAAAATATCAAGTGCGCTTCATCTGAATAACCAAGCCTGAAAGGCGGTGTCGCCCTTGCGGTGCGCCTCCAAGGCACAACCAGTGTCAATGCCATGCATGAAATGAAAATTGCCGTTATCGGTCTGGGTTACGTCGGTCTCCCGCTGTCACTGCAATTTGCCCGCTCGGGGCTGATGGTTTTAGGACTGGATATTGATCCGGACAAAGTCGGCTCGATCAACCGGGGAGCGAGTTACATCAAGCATATTCCGGATAAAGCCATCCGCGAACAGCTCGGCACCGGGCGGTTTTCCGCCGACACTGATTTTGCCCGAATTCAAGATGTCCAGGCGGCGATCATTTGTGTGCCTACCCCGCTCAATAAAAATCGCGAACCGGACATTTCCTATATCTTGAGCACCGGTGAATCAATCGCTCCGCACCTGACCAAGGGCGTTTTGGTGGTATTGGAATCCACGACCTATCCCGGGACTACCGACGAAGACTTGCGCTCGGTCCTGGAAAAAGGGTCCGGCCTGAAGGCGGGGGTGGACTTCCACCTGGCTTTTTCGCCTGAGCGCGAAGATCCCGGAAATCCCAAAAGCCGCGTCGCCGAGATTCCCAAGGTTATCGGCGGTTACACCCCGGCGTGCCTGGAACGTGCCAAGGCACTCTACGGCCGGGCCATCAAGACCATTGTCCCGGTGTCGTCCTGCCGTGCCGCCGAAGCCACCAAACTGCTCGAGAACATCTTTCGCAGTGTGAACATCG
This sequence comes from Candidatus Omnitrophota bacterium, assembly GCA_023473405.1. Taxonomy (GTDB): domain Bacteria; phylum Verrucomicrobiota; class Verrucomicrobiia; order Limisphaerales; family UBA1319; genus JAMCZD01. The sequence continues at coordinate 1,423 of JAMCZD010000110.1, read as the reverse complement.
CACTGGTAAACGAGCTCAAGCTGGTTTACGGGGCCATGGACATCGATACCTGGGAGGTCATCAATGCCGCCAAAACCAAGCCGTTCGGGTTTATGGCGTTTTATCCCGGTCCGGGCCTTGGCGGACATTGCATTCCCATTGATCCTTTTTATTTGACGTGGAAGGCGCGCGAATACGGCCAGCATACCCGGTTCATCGAGTTGGCTGGAGAAATCAATACTGCCATGCCCGAATATGTGGTCGGCCGCACTGCCGAGGCCCTCAACGCCCGGCGCAAACCGCTCAATGGAAGCCGCGTCCTGGTAATCGGCCTGGCCTACAAGCCCGACGTTGACGACGATCGCGAATCGCCCAGCTACCACCTTATGGACTTGTTGAAACACCGTCATGCCGAGGTAGCGTATTACGATCCCCATGTGCCCGTCATCCGCCCCAGCCGGGAACACTCGGGCTGGGCCGGCCTGGCCTCGGTGGATTGGGACCAGAAAACGCTCTCCGCCTTCGATGCCGTTATCGTTGCGACCGCCCACAGCACGATCAATTATAAGGAACTGGCGGCCTGGACGCCTTGCATAGTTGATACCCGCAACGTCATGGCTGGATTGGAAACTCGCCCCGGCCAGGTTTGGAAGGCATGATTAGGACGTCATCCATTCGAGGCCATCGACCGTGACTCGAGGCCAATGCCTATGATCTTGCACTGGCAATATTTACTGCCGGCGGCGCTCTTCATCTTGCTGCCCATGCCGCTGCCCGCCAGGATGCGCCTCACCGCCCGGACCCGCGTCGCCGCGGCAACCGTCAAAGACATGGTATGCACCTGGCAAAACTGGGCTGATCTCCTGCGCGCCGGTCTGGCCGTATTTGTCCTGCTCGATTATGCGATCACGGTTGATTCCACCGTGCGCGGGGCCGGCTTAAAGGCGCTTATGGTTGAATCGCTGGTCTTGTGCCTTGGGCTTCTGCTGCAGACGGTTCGCATTAAACAAACGACGCTCATCACTGCGCCGGTATTCTACCTGTGCGGCCTGACCATTCCGTTATCGGGCTATCTCGTCGGGATATTCGCCATTTTCGTCGGCTGGCTGTTTGCCATCGCTGGAAAGCACCTGCAATATATCCTGCCTGTCACCGCCCTTGCCTTGGGCGTCGCCGGATTCATCCTCGGAAGCTTGAAACCGTTGCTGGTGTTCAATTGTGTCCTGATGCTCTTTCCGGTTGTTATCAGTTTATTGTTCGAAAAAGAGCTGCTTTTCGCCTGCCGCGCTCCTCGCGATCGGAATCCCGATGCTTCCACGGAAGAGACACCGGAGCCGATCATCCTGCCCGGGAATAGACTTTGAACCCCAGGAAACATGGACCTTTTGAATGAAGCGACCCCGACCAAACCCAACACCATCGCCATAGCACCCCAACGGTTTGG
>JAMCZD010000195.1 GCA_023473405.1 Candidatus Omnitrophota bacterium | reverse complement strand
CTGGGAGCGTGTGATCATATGTCGAGTTTCAGGTCGGCGCCAAGGACGGTCCTTTGATAACGGAGGAAGGCCTTGTTCGTGGAGAAGGCGTCTTTGTGTGCTGCTACAACCTGCTTTAGCAGCTGTGCAATCTTGTTCGTGGCATCCTGCAAATGCTGCCCCCAAGATTCAGAAAGCTTGTCATGGACGGGGAGATCACGAGCAGATTTCAGGCATGCGAGCAGTTCAACCATTTGGAATGCCGCGGCGGTGGGGGTTCGTCGCCCCGACTTCACAGCTTCGTGGATGGTCTGCGCGAGTGCGAAAGGGCTGACGGGGCCCAGCAACGCCAATCGCATGGCCGGCTCCGACTGTGTAGCACCATTGAGGTCTTGGCGTATTCCGGCCAGCGCCTCCACAAACTCACGGATTTGATAGGACTGGATACGCGATCGATCCACTCCGGCGTCGGGAGGTGCGGGCAAGCTCGGATACGGGGGCGGTCCTACAGGTGGATTGGGATCAGGGAAGAGATCTTCCCATGCGATCCTGCCCTGATAATAGGACAGCAGATGACCTTCCTGGATGCGCTGATTGTCGGGCGAAATTGGCAACCGAGTTCGAGCGGAGGACTCGACGTTCAGCGGGAGCGGCCGACCGCTATTACAGTCAGGCCAGGAAACAAGGATTTCCTGGTCGGTGAGGAGTGTGGTGAGAATCTCAGGGGAGAGTGCCCGGATGAATACGGACTGTGACCGATCTCGGTTCGCATCAACCTCGATGAGCGTATCACCACGGCTGCCATCCTTATCGAGCAGTCTTGCCGACCAAGACGAAGGTGCTATGGCGGGATTGATATCAATCGAGAGGGCCAGTTCGTTTTCGTTCCCCGCCGCCGGCGCCAAGAGGACACGGTTAATGAATTCCGGCCATGGGTCATCTCCAGCATCGTTCTCCGGGGGACGCAGGCAATGGATGTTGCTGCTCGTCAGCAGGATCGGCTCTCCTGCAGGCTCGGGCATCAAGCGGTCGAGCGCCTCGGATCGTACCGACCGGCGGACAATTAGGCCGGCTTCGACGTTGCTATCGGTCTTATGGTCCAGGAAACCCCAGCCGTGCGCAGTGAAGTTCGCCGAACCGAGGTATGCAAGACCGGTCTTGCTGCCTTCAACGAGCACGATCTTCGCGTGAAGAGAGCGTCTGCCTGTAAAACCATCCATTCCGCCGACTTCCTCAGAATGGATTTTCGGGCTAACCGGTTGAGCCGTCGCCCTCACACCGAGAGCCGCCCAGTCAAATGCTGTATACCCAGCGGGCAGTACCGGCAAGATTCCCCCGTCGGGATCCTCGAAGGCATCGGTCAGCAACCGGAGTTCCGCGTCGGCCGCAAGCGGGCTTACATTCTTCAACGCCGCCAGAAAGGCCGTCAGCGTCGTCCCCGCATCTTCGGACCAAAACGGGGACACAATCGAGATTCTACGGATGACTTCGGCGGCAGGCCATCGCCCGACGAACTCCGACCACAGGCGCTTTTGCCCATAGGTCCAGACGAATGCATTATCTGGATCAGCCGATCCGTTCGCCCATGGCTCGACCTTGTCCAGGCAGAGATCCAGAAACTTGCGGGCGTCCTGCGAAAGCCACGGAGCCAGAGCGGTCTGCATGCCGGTGACAGCAGCCTTGATTGTGCTGGATTCCTTCCTGGAATTGGCAGACGCTGTTAGCACCGCAACGACTTCACGATTCTGGCGGTAGCCGCGCTCGGTCAAATTTGCACTGGCGACTACAAGCCGCACCGCCTTATCAAAGAGGAGAACCGTTATTTTGGCGTGGAGAGCGGCCCCACGAGGGCCAACGGCAGGCAGGAATTCCAAACGCAGGGACCGCGGTCTTCCGCGGTATCTCCGGGCTTCGGCAAGAATTGTCGCAGCCTCGACTTCACACAGGCGCTTCTCCAGTGCGATCCGACTAGCCCAACTGCGGTCATCCCATGTTCCGAGGCCGAACACTGATGGCAGGATATCCATCTCAAGGAAGTCCGGACGCAGGTCGTACGTTGTCGCGAACAGCCCTTGCAGACGTCCCCAGTTTGGCTCAGGAACAAATTTGTCGATGAGCTTGCGCGCAGCGACGTCTTCGTTGGACTTCATGCTTGGGGGGCTCTCCCGGCACCCAAAACGAGCGCATCAGCAGCACCAAGCCTATATGGATGAGGCGCGATGTCATCCGGTGAACGAAGTTCCCGGTTCGCTCCGGTGGTCCGGGTCATTGTCAGATTGACCCCTGTGTCAGTACGCTCAAGCCAAGGCATCTTCCGGCGCCCTCTGTCGAATTTCCCGTGCTGGACGTCCGTGTGACGCACGATGAATGCGCTCAGGAAGGCATCGATATCATTGACCGCAGCCAAGGCTTTCTCAAGAAACTCTCTTACATCGGCCAGCCGATCCAGATTCGCACGAAAAACCTGATTGGAGGCGCTATCGAGGGTCGACAGGAAACGGCGTACTCGTACCTGAAAGACATCTCGCACAGACTGCACGACAGGGTCGCCATTCAATTCGGCGAGGGTCACGTAAGCGGCCGCGTGGTGCCGGCAGACCCATAGGAGCCGTTCCAACATTACGGCGGCAACTTGATAGCACGACTCGAACTCCAGAATGCAATCGATAGCTTCGCGGAGATCCTGGAATTCATCTTTGGATTTCAGATAACCGCGTATACGTGCGAGCCGGCAGAGTTCTGTATCCTGGACATTGGCCCATGGATGCCGCTTCAAGAGCCCGGCCATCCGAGATCGGGTCGGGTTACAGTGCAGGGCCTCAAACAGGCATGTGGCCTCAACTGCCTTGACCTCCCCATCCACATGAGCCCGCTCACCCCATGCCTTCAACGTTGCCAGGGAAACGTCGCCGTCATCGAGGACTGCCCGCCGGATGCTGCCCGGCAATTCGGTTTCACCTATGAATGCCTCGGCGGCTTTTTCGCCAAGTGCCGGTGTAAGCGTGAGGTCCTCCCGATTGAGGAAACGCATGCCTGCCGCGACATTCGCATAGATGCCGATTACACCGTACTGCATTTGCCGCGATAGAAGTGGATATTTGGCGCTGGTCCGGGCGGCGCCGGAACGCCGGAGTTCATCGGCTTGGGCCTGGGCATAGGTGACACCGCGGACAGCGTTAGATTGATCCCGGAGTGCGAGCACGTTCGCCAATGCCCAGAAACGCTCCAATCGTAGAATGGTCTCTTGGCGTTTGCGGACCTGGTCGCGCTGCGTTACGCCAGGTGCATCACTGTTCAGGTAGATTCCAGCGCAAAGCAGGGCGAAATACCGTGGGTGAGAGGCGACGTTAGTCAGGCCTGGTAGGATTTTGTCGGCCAGGAAAAGGTAGCCGCGTTCAAAACCGAGTGGATCTATGCTGGTTCCCGGTAGGTCGGACGGATCGTACGCCGTCAAGAATGTTTCTATCGTTTCAGGCTCCTTGACCTGCTCGCTACGTACAAAGCTGCAGTTTGATGAGGCTCGCGTCTCGACGAAAGACGTCGCTCGATACTGGCGGCGCGGCGAAAGAGATTCTATCAGGAATCGCACATTTTCGGAACTCGTGCTCTCTTAAGCGGTTACGGCCCAGTGCGGCCACCGACTGCGATGCGGCAGTTAACTCACACGGGTCGGCCGGGGAACAGCGCATCGAGCAGCGGTTTCGAGCCAACGCCGGTCAGGTGTCGGCAGAGATGTCACCGGTGAACGCTGGGTCCGCCGGGTCGCCAATACCAGTCCGCCAACACCAGCTACCACAACATGGTGCGATGTGATACACTCTTTCACCGTTAGAATCAGAGCTGAAAATGTGCCTTGCGGCGGAGTCGGTGCCGAATGGCCTACGTGCGGAGGTTCTCGATGGTCAAGGTAGACCCGCTGGGGCTGATGGTTGCGACGAGGCGGATCGCAGTCACCGCTTTGGCTGACGCCAAAGTACTCGGTACTCCTACGCGTGTTCCGCCGGCCATCGCCAGCCATGGCATGATGCGTAATCGGATCTCCTCTCACCTGCTTATGAACAACAACTCCTGCTCTCCGCCGCCCAGGCATGGGACGGCATATCAGCGCTGCCCAATTGTTCGTACCACATTGCTGATCTTCGCGATTGTGCTTCAGTCCTGCTCCACCAAGCCCGCAATCCCAGACTTCGACAAAGTTCTGGATGGATTTGGTTCGGAGCGGCCGGTCGACAAGCCAGAGTCGCTCTCGATGGAAGCCAACATCTTCGTGAATCTCGCCCAGTCGATGAAAGGTTTCGCGATCACATCTGGCTCGAATTACCGCAGGGTTCTGGAAGGCGTCCTGGCTGAGACGACGGCCCAGCAGTATGCGCTCCAGAAGTTCAGGTTTGCCGGGGGTGCGGTTTCGGCAGCCGACAATTTTACCGCTGCTCACTTCCTCGACCCGACAAACTACACGGGCGCTTCAGCATCGTTGGGCCTGCTTTTGGAACAAGTGGTTCGGCAGCGCCAGTATGAACGCATCAACATCATCGTGGGTGATCTTGCTGAGCCCGACGGCACACCCGGCCACCCAAGTGTCGCTCCTTCCTTAAGGGCACTCGCCAGCAAGGGAGTCGAGGTTGTCTTATTGGGTTTTCGATCTGCTTACCAAGGCGAATACCCTGCTTCTGCAATCGCATGTGCAAACAGACGGCTACAGATGCAGGCCAATCAGAGCTTACCTGGCTCGGGCCGCCCCTTCTATATCCTCGCAATCGCTCCCAACGTGGCCTCGATGAACCGCTTGAGCCGGGCAGTCTTAGAAAAGTTACGGCCCCAAGTCTCGTTTACGCCGTCCAGCAATCCCGTTTTTCTGGAGAGTGGCGCATTGAATCCTCAGCCGAAAATTTCAATTCTGGACAGGACCCAACGCAAGAAGGATTACGGAACGACACGCCGATTCTACTCGTCGTTCGCAGTTCCGTCCGGGCGCGAAGAGATCACGCTTCCGTTCAAATGGGTGACCACTAACGTGTTTGATGTAGATCCTGCCAAGCTCAGCTTCGAAATCAAGAGCGCTCGCCCGGGCAAAGCCGGGCAATTCGCACAGTCTACAAACGATCAGTTACAGGTGAAGGCGTCCGAAGATCCCAATGCGGGACCAGGCAACATGCTTTTCGAGTATTCGCTTCGACCGCCAGATACATCCTCGTTCGTCGTGTTTCTTGTGCAGATGCGCGGGGGCGTAGGAAATCTGCAATTGCCTCGATGGGTCAAAGATTGGTCGACCGAGGACGATTGCGGCACGGCCACCGCAAATCGGACTTATCACCTCAAGCTCTTGGGTGATGCGCTGATGTCCAATTTTGCCCAGGACACGGTCTTCGCAGAGCACTACATCGCAATCAGGAGGAAGTGAGTATGCAAATCATGTTCTTTTGGATGCTGTCGCCGTACGATTCCGCAGTTTCTCAGACCGACTGGGACACGTACTTGAACTTCATGGCGTGGGTGACGGTTCTCGTTGTTCTGGTGACCGTGGCTGCCATAGTTGGGCTCTATGCGCTTTCTGCTCGTCGTCGTAGAATTCGGACTCCTGCGGATCTCTTTCGTTCCTACGGTTGCATGTGGTGGACTCTATTGTCGATTCCGGCAGGAATCGCTGGCGGCATTGTGGCGGCCTTGAATTTCGCGAGCTATTGTGGGGAGGAAGCAACCGGTACTGTGCCGGCTTCGATCTCGATTGGGGTCGAGACCTTCCTCCTTTGCTTTGTTCTGGGATACCTCATCATCCTAATTCCCGGTATCACGCCGCCGGCATTCAAGTACCGGCCAAAAGAGTGGATTTTCCATCGGAAGGTTACGAGCTAAAGAGGAGAGCTTTGTATGAAGAACTATGTGATCTGCGCCGGAGGAAGCGGTGTACGTGCGCTCGAAGCAGCGCTCCACTTGTGTGCCGCGGGCTTGGGGCCGGACGAAGTAAAGGTGCTCGTGATCGATCCCGATGCGTCTAACGGGAATTACACACGAACCAACGATGTGTTTACCGATTTCCGCGACTGTTGCGACGCCTATCGGGGCAAGCTTGGGGACGAACGCTTCTTCGCAACGAAGTTGACAGCACTCGCCGGAGGGAATGGCGGCAGTGGGCTTCAAGCGTGGAGCCCAGTGAACAACGGCCAGGTCTTTCGCGACGTGCTGGGCTTCGATATCCTGACGCCCCAGCAACAGGATGTGGCAAGGCTGATGTTCACAGAAGCCGAAATGAACATGAAGTTGAACGTGGGCTTCAAAGGGCACCCAGCCCTTGGCGCTGCCGCTCTCGCTCTGCTGCCTCTCTACGGCGTCAAGAACGACCCACACGCTGACCCCGTCTGGACGGGGGTCGCGGCACAATTGACCACCGATCTTTCGAATGGGCCAGTGCGGGTTGTGATCGTCGGCTCCGTTTTCGGCGGCACTGGCGCGTCGGTCTTTTTCCCGCTGGCTCGGCGGCTGCGGGAACTGGCTGGTGCGATGATCGGAAATCTGCAGATTGCAGTTGTCGCATTGGCACCATATTTCACATTCCCCGTTCTGGCTGACGCCGCGCCGGACGGGCCGGACGCGAGGAAGTTCCCCATAGCTACCCGGGCGGCAGCTGAATTCTACCAGCATCTCCGGTCGACGGGCGCGTGGCCGTTCGATGCAATGTTCTGGCTAGGTGACGACAAGCCTGCCGACGTTGTTTACGGTGACGGAGGGGAACACCAAAAGAACAAGGCGCACTTCATAGATCTGCTTGCGGGACTCACGTGTTTAGACTACTTTGCCCAGCCAGTGGGTGCCGGCCATGGCGGGAATTGCTATTTCGCCGGTCCCGATGGTGATGAAGCTGCTAATCAGAACGTCACTACTTGGGACGATATCCCTCTTGTGACGTTGAATCGAGAGGAAATTCGCCGCAAGTTGCTCCGGTTTGCGCTCGCGGGCGCCATGCATGTGGGCTTCTTTAGGGAGATGCTAGAGAACCCCCAATCCGACCTATTGCGCCGTCCCACCGCAATCCCGTGGTACTTTGAGCGCTTCTCGCAAACGGGTCACCGTTTGAACGCGCCCCCGCACAATTCTTACATAACCTCGCTTTCGCGATTTATATGCCTGCGTCACTTTCCCTGGTGGCAAGATGTGCATTCCTCGGCGTCGGGGCGGGTTCAGTTGCTGAATGCCAATTCAATCGTTCATCAGGACGGGCCGCCGCCGGCCGCCTCATTGGACCTCAGACGCCTGACGAATATTCTCTTCCCAGACATGTCAAGTCCTGATCTCGAAGCGGTTCACCGATTCTTCACACAGACCTGTATCCGGCATAAGGCACGGGTGGGGGAGAATGCGGCCGGTGACGGAGCCCCTGCCTATTTGGCGACCCTAGCGTTTGCCGCTAGCGAATTCATCCGGAAGGAGTATCCGGGCGTATAGTCCCGGGGGAGTTTTGTATGGAAAAGAAGACCAACCTGCCCAAACGAGCTTATCTGAATAAGCTGGTCGACGTTGGGCGCCTGTTGCCGGACCCTCAGCGCGGAGTCTGGCTCGGCGACCCTGGAGCGGCGAACTTCCTGTCCAACCTCGTTCACGACATCGATGTCGGTGGGACGATCGCCGACCCGCGCTTGGCCCACAGCGTGCCGTCAGTGTTCGCTCGCCCAATCCTATTCGCTCAAGCCCTTGTTGATGACGCCAGCCCACTTCACGATGCCGTGGTTAACGAGTGGCGTGGTCTGATGGCTGTATTGGCGCTCGAATCATGGATGGCTTACAAGGTGGAGTTCGTCGACTACCCCGTGTTGCCGCCTTCTGCGGGAGCGAGTTCCTTTGTGGGCAGAGTGCCGGGTGATGATCTGCATCTCCGAACCATGCTGAACAGCCTACTTCCACAACCGCCAACGTTTTGGAATCCGCTGAAGTTGATATATGTGAACAAAATACTCGTGGGGGCGGCGTCGCCCTGGACTGTGGTTTTCACGCCAGCCAGCAAAGTTCCGACTCCAGTTGTTCCCTGGTCTGAGGACGGAGTTCTCGTTGATCCTATTCTGCTCTATCGAAAGGCTGCCGGCCCCTCTCTGGAACTGACGATCCTTTACCACTGGATCACCCACTTTATCAACGCCGGGAATGATCCTACGACCCCAAACTGGGGGATGAATGCCGTTGGCGGCACCTACCTCGCCGCGGTCGCCCGGCAGTTGGCATCTCCTGGAAGGGACGGCCTACGCCCATCCCCCCTATTTGGCTGGCAGCAGGATCTCTTGCCGTATGTCGATCCGAATTGGAACGTGCCCGGGCTCCAGCCGGCCAACGCGAAAGCTGGGGCTTATCAACATGCGCTCAGGGGTGCCCAACTGCCGATGCCGGTCGTTGCGCCCGGTGCGGCCGCGGTTGCCGCTCCTCCGCAGAGCGACCTATTTCTTCAATCATCTCGCTCAGGCGTCGCGGATGTGGTTGTCCTCAAGCGCAAGGGGTTGCCGGCGTGCAGCCGGGTGCACAACGCCGCGTTTGTGGGGGATATTGACATAGAGCATCTTCCCGCATCTTTCGGCAAGTCGCTTGAGACCAAGGGTGGCGTCGTTCATGGTGTCAACTGGCTCATGGCCGATGAGGTGTTCTTCTCGCCGAAGATAGCCCGGGTCGGTCTGGGAGACGCTGCATTGACCTGTGGTCCAGGTGCCGCAGCGGACTACTCACTTCCCGTGACAACGGCGCTACTGAAGTACTTTACGCACGAAGACTTGTCGAGAATGCTTCAAGTGGCCGTCACCGGGGCGGGCAGCAACTCGATCTTGACGGCCACGTTGACCCTACCG
>JAMCZD010000502.1 GCA_023473405.1 Candidatus Omnitrophota bacterium | reverse complement strand
GGTTTTTCTCGAGTTGGTCGAGCAGGAAAAGAAATGCGAAGACCCGGTGAGGCAAGAGTATTGAAAATAGCTCATTGGTTATTGAAAAGCGTGGCCGCAGTCAAAGGATCCAATGACACAAATCGCACAACGCCTATTTCCTGACTTCCTGATTTCCTTAGGTTTGAAAGGTTTGAGTTCGCCAAGGGGTAACTCTCGATTCAACCAGTATGACCGCCAAGGAAAGCAGGAAATCAAACAGACCGGCATCGTTCTCTTGCTCGCCCGTGCCAACCGGCGATCGGGGAAGGCCTTATTAGCGTGCATTAGCGTCAATTAGCGGTTTTGAAAAGGGGAAGATCATCAATTTCACAGATGAGAGTGTCGAAACCATGAAAGATCAAGTTCATAGGCACAGTCTGTGGTAAAAAAATGATGAACTCGCTTCGGACTGAGGATGCCCTTGGCCTTGAGGCAAACCGCGGGCTTGAACTCAGGCGGCCCGTTCGCCCGATTTCTTACCGATTACACCTTTTTTGTCTCTTTATCCTTTGTAAGAGTGTTGTAATGGACTTTTCACTGGCGACTACCGGCGATCCTTGCCTTGAGGTTTAGATAAGGATCGTCCAAACGAACTTAGTTCCGCCAAGAGCTGGAGTTGGGGATTTATCGATTAATGTAAGCCGCGATAGGGTCACGTCGTGGAGCGCGCGATGCATCCTGGGAAAGGAGCGATGGTTAATCGAAGACAACTTGGCGCGAAACGCGATCAATACATATATCTGCGATTGCGGGATCGCCTGATACCCCTTCCAGGAGCCATCATTCGTGCAACGCAGTGCGTCTTTGGATTCAAGGACGATACGGAGACTTTTCCCGACGGCTGGGGTTGCCGCGCCGGGTGGAGCTCTACGAACAGGCTATGACTTTTCGGGTATGGCGCGTATCCGCATTCCGAGGCCGGCGGGGTGGGTGTCAAAGTTGCATAATAAGACATGCTGTTATGTCCGTCACCCCAGGTTCGCAATGAAATCCGGGATGGTGCTTTCAAGACAGGCCACCGGTGCAGGCTGTCGGGTTGAACGTTTCCTTATTCGTCGCCGGCTGCAAACTCCAGAAGGCGTTGGCGATGACGGGCGGGTCGCGGCGCCAAGGGTGCATGACCGGGACGGGCTTTCAGCCCTTGAACTTGTTTGGGGTATTGTTCCTGGGGCGTTGCCCCAGGCTGGGATAGCAACGCACCCTTGGTGCTCAGCGGATGCGCGCGGATTTAAAACGCCAAGCAAACAAAGGAAACCAAGAATTTTGTCTCACACCCCATGGGCTTGAGCGCTGATGAATTGAATTGACATATATCCAGTGCCATACAAAATTCAGGAAGCCAAGGCTGGCATGGGCCGCGAGTGAATGGCCCTGGTTTTGGCGGATGGGCGGCAGGAAGGGTTTAATGAAAACTGCCTCGACGAACCGTCGGGTTAGCGGACTGGAAGGAGTGAAGATAGGCTGCTGCGGCTTTGCCGGGTCGCAGGGGAGATATTTCGATCAGTTTGGGCTGGTCGAGGTGCAGCAAACTTTTTACGAGCCGCCTCGCCGGAGCACGGCGGAACGGTGGCGGGCGCAGGCGCCTCGTGAGTTCGAGTTCACCCTCAAGGCGTGGCAGATCATCACGCACGATGCCAACAGCCCAACCTATCGGCGGTTGCGCACTCATTTGACCGGCGACGATGAATTGGCCGTGGGCAGCTTCAGGGACACGCCGCAGGTCTGGCAGGCCTGGCGCCGGACGCGGGAAATCGCGCTTGCCGTGGGGGCGCGAGTAATCGTGTTTCAGTGCCCCGCCTCGTTCGATTTCACCGAACAGAACACCGCCAGGCTTCGGCAATTCTTCAAACGGATAGGCGAATGTTCTGGCAAGCCCGACGACTTATCGCGCCCCATGGAGCAGGGATTTTTGTTGGTTTGGGAACCGCGCGGGCAGTGGGAGGACGGGGCTGTTGCGGAGCTTTGCCAGGAGCTGAACCTGGTGCATGGCGTCGATCCATTTGCCCGCCGCTCGGTTACTCAGGATTGGTTTTATTTCCGGCTTCACGGCATCGGCGGGTATCAGCATCGTTACTCGGAAGAGGAACTGAAGCAGTTGGCGGCAATGACGAATGGCTTTCGCGGCGGCTACTGCCTGTTCAACAATATCTTCATGCGCGAGGACGCCGCGCGTTTCGCATTTATTCTCAACGCCGGCAAGGCTTAACCCGGATATTTCACACTGCCTTTGAAACGCCAACACCCTGCCGTGTGAGGGCACACGGCCTACAGCCCTCAAAAGACCCGGCGTTCAACGCGCGAAATATCCGGGTTAAGGAAAGCAGGAAGGCAGGGAATGGATTCCACCTTTTCTTGTTTCCTGATTTCCCAAGCGACATATGGGGAAGAATCGAGGGGCTAGCCGGGGTGCCACTCAAGAGAGCTTGTCTGGCAGTTGGCTGGGCCAATGCATGGGCAAGGTTCGGTTTGCTTTGCAGGCTGGCGTGCGCCAACTGGAGGAAAAGATCGATATTTCAAATATCTTTGCTAGAAACCTCGTCCGGCTTGTTGGCAAGGATTGCATTCATCGCCGGTTTCGAATTGGAGCGTTACATGGACGATTTGGAACTTCTCGTTGAGTTCGCGTGCGGCCTTTGCCAGCAACGCGTCATCTGTTCTTGGTTCTTTCCGAATGAGGTGGGCGGTCAGCGCGGTTTCGGTCGTGCTCATGCCCCAGATGTGAAGGTCGTGCACGGCAGAGACCGACGGCAGATTTTCGAGGTAACTCCGGACGGCGGGTAAATCGATGCCTGAGGGCACGGCGTCCAAGGCAAGGTTCAACGACTCGCGGAGCAAGCCCCAGGTGCCGATGGCGATGGCGAAAACGATCGCCAGGCTCACCGCCGGATCAAGCCATAGGTAACCGGTCAAACGAATGGCCAGTCCCGCCGCAACCACACCGAGTGATATGGCTGCATCGAGGGCCATGTGCATGAATGCGCCTTTGATGTTCAGGTCGCGGTGTCTTCCTTTCATGAACAGCAGGGCCGTGATGCCGTTGACAACCACGCCTGCCCCGGCCACCCACATGATGGTGCCGCCGGCAACCGGTTCTTCGTTGCGAATGCGTAGGACCGCGGCCCACGCGATCGCCCCAATCGCGATCAGGAGGATGACGGCATTGGCCAAGGCGGCCAAAATGGAGGCGCGCCGCATGCCGTAGGTGCGGCGTTCGGTGGGTGGACGCCCGGTTACGTGAGCCGCTCCCCAGGCCAGCAAGAGGCTCAAGACGTCGCTCAGGTTGTGTCCAGCGTCTGCCAGCAGAGCCAGCGAATTAATCATGAGACCAGCCATCGCTTCGAGCACGATGTAAGCAAGATTGAGGGCGACTCCAATGCCGAAGGCCTGGTTGTAGTTGGCTGGGGCGTATTCGTGATTGTGCGCGTGGTGAAGTGCCATGGGTCCGCTTTCAATTCATATTCTGTCTTTCACTGTTTCCATACTCGATTACCCTTCACGGCGTCGATTCACCGCCGTTGACGCTGAGGCAATGGACCGTGCAGGAATCCATTGGCATGGGATCATCGTCCGGCTCGCATCGCCAATCCACACCATGGCCCAACGCGTTCATCTTTTCAATGTGACAGCACACTGGACAATATCAGCTTAATGACGGAACTTGTTGGCAAGGTAAGGGATTCGTCTTGAACATCAACTGGACAAAACAATATGAAAACCTACGAATACCGACAATTTGGTTTGGAGAACCTGGTATTGGCGGAGCGCGACAAGCCGCAAGCCGCCGCGGGCCAGGCCGTCGTGAAATTTCGCGCCGCTTCCTTGAACTACCGGGACTTGTTGTTTGCGAAGGGCGTCTATAACCCAAGGGCCCGGTTTCCCGCCGTTCCCCTCTCGGACGGCGCGGGCGAAGTCGTCGCGGCAGGGGACAAGGTGACGCGTTGGAAAGTGGGTGATCGTGTTTGCCCGATATTCATGCAAGGATGGATCGATGGCGAGCGTTCCCTCGAGAAGGCACGCACCTCCCTCGGGGGCGGGGAATTGGACGGCGTATTACGTGAATATGGGGCGTTTGACGAGAGCGGTTTGGTCCGAATCCCCGATCATCTCTCGTTCGAGGAAGCAGCGACGTTGCCTTGCGCGGCGGTGACGGCTTGGGACGCGCTGGTATGCGTAGCGAAGTTGAAGGCGGGTGATACTATTCTGACCCTGGGCACGGGCGGTGTGTCGGTTTTTGCCATCCAATTCGCCAAGATGCACGGGGCGCGCGTCATTGCGACGTCGAGCAGCGACGAGAAGCTCGAGGAGGTGCGCGAGCTTGGCGCGGATGAAATCATCAACTATAAAAAGACACCCGATTGGGACCATGAAGTGCTGCGGATGACAGATGGAACGGGCGTGGATTGCGTGGTCGAGGTCGGCGGGGCGGGGACATTAGCGAAATCGGTGGCGGCGACCCGGATGGGCGGTTTGATTTGCGTCATTGGTGTCCTGGCAAGCGGCGGCGGCTTCAACCCGGTCCAGATTCTCATGCGAGGTCTTTGTCTCCAGGGCATCTTCGTGGGTTCACGCCGGATGTTTGAAGACATGAACCGTGCCATCGCGGTGAATCGACTGCGACCTGTCATCAGCAAAACCTTCAACTTCGACCAGGCACGCGAGGCCCTGGCTTACATGGAGAGCGGATCACACTTCGGGAAGATAGTTCTCAATTTCTGAGTTGCGAATTGCTTAACGCTCGAGCATCTTCCGACAGGCAGAGAGGTGATGAAATCAAATAATACCGGTGCGGGACCAGCCTTCTTGTTCGACCTCGACGGCACGCTCGTGGACAGCGTTTATCAGCACGTCCTGGCATGGCGCGAGGCCTTGGAAAAGGCAGGAATCGAGTTGGCCGTATGGCGCATCCACCGCCGGATTGGGATGAGCGGCGGGCTGTTTGTGCATGCCCTGTTGCGAGAAACGGGCCGGCCATTGGCGAATAAGGAGGCTGCCGATATTCAGCGAGCGCACGCCGAGGCCTATGCACGCATGGCAGCACAGGTTCGACCGTTGCCCGGCGCGCGCGAGCTCCTCGAACACCTTTCGCAGGCAAACATACCGTGGGCCATTGCGACCAGCGGGAAAATGGAAAGCGCCGTTCTGGCGTTGAAAGTCCTCGGAGTCGACCCCCGCAAGGCGACCGTAGTCACCCGAGACCAGGTTCAGTACGCCAAGCCTGACCCCGATCTCTTCCTGGCCGCCGCGGAGCGCCTTGGAATGGAAATCAGCTCCTCGATCGTGGTCGGCGACAGCGTTTGGGACTTTGCCATTGGCGTAGGCCTGCTCTCCGGCGGTTACGGTCAGGACGAGCTCGAGAGGGCGGGCGCTTATCGAGTTTATCAAGACCCGGCCGACTTAATGCGGCATTTGGACGAGGTGGGGGGCCGGATTGCGGATTGAGAATGGGACGCGCGGCAGCGTGTCCCATTCAGGTGCCTGGGAATCAAGGCTTGGCTAAGCAGACCAGCCGAATTTCCAAAGGTTTTAGTGAAAGGTTTCGGGGGAGCAATTCACCGCTCAGGCAATCAGTTGCGCGAACGGCTTTATCGCCGCGGAACAGTTCGAACGTGACGGGTGTCTGCCGGTAATTGCAAAGGTTTACCACCGTGCCTTTCGGGGTTTGGCTGCTGCGCCATTCGACTCCCCAGAGGGGGCTGCCGTCCGGACTCCGGAGTTCAACTGCTGGGTTGACACCCCAGGCGGGCAGGTTCTTCAAAAGGACGTTCCACAGGTCTTCCCATTTGGTTGGACCGAACTGGTATGGGATTCGGTCCGCTTTGAGTCGATCGGCGCGAGGCTTGCCGTAGTCATCCCGCGACAGGAGGTCAGCGCCACCCACGAGCACGATGCGGCCGCGGTATTTTTTCATGGACTCAAAAGCCGCATTGGACAAGTGGGTAACATCGGGGACCATGAGAATGGGAGTTTCGGGCACAAGGTCGCTTTCCAACTGTCGCTCGGTAACGAACCCGATTTTCAGGCCCGTGAAGGACAGGGCGGTGTAGAGCTTGCCCAGGCAATCGTCATAGCGTCCGGCATCCCATACCGAAGCGGTCACACTTTGGAGGAGCAGGACCTGCGGTTTGGCCTGCTGGATCGCGGTCAATTCCAGGGCTGCGCGGTTCATATCGTAATTGGCGATACCGACGGCCTCGGCACAGGCGGGCCGATGCATGATGCTGCCGGCAACGTCGCTCTTGGGATCAAAGGTGCGTTCCCAGACCCAAATGGTGGTGGCGCTTTGGCCATGAACGGCGGCTTGCCACAGGGCCGCGCGGATATGTTCCGGCGGCACGTAACGGGTTTCGCGGTCGATGATGATGTGATTTTCCGTATTGAAAACGGGGGCATCGAGGACGGACCGCTGGAGGTCATGGCCCATGGCGTTGGCTTGCCAGCCTTGCGCAAATTGTCCGCGACCAAAGGAATACCAATTGACGGAGTCATTGCCATTGATATTGCTGAACTGGCCAAACAGGGTGGCGTCGACGCCGTAAACAACATCGCCGGCGTTGAGCAAGGTCCAGGTCATCGCCTTCGCATGAACCGGCAGGCGAGGTGCGACCGCATGAACGGCATCAGCGAGCATTTTATGCCAACCGGCGAAGAATTCCTGGTTGAAGCGGATGTAGTCCATCCAGATCGGCATGGCAGGGCGGGCCTCGAATGGATTGGGCAGAGGCGCCTCGTCGAAGGTGGAGTAATGGGTGTTCCAATTCGAGTTTAGAGTCTCGAGGTCGCCATGCCGTTTTTTCAGCCAGGCATGCCAGTCGGCGAGGGCGAACTCGCATGGTTCCTCTTTATTAACTGGTTCATTCGAGAGGCAGACACTCTGCAAGGCCGGGTGGTCCTTGAGCGGTGTAAGCAAGACGGCGATGAATTGTCTCAGCAAGGCCTGGCCTTCGGGCGCGTGCAGGCAATATTGCAGGAAGCCATCCCGTTTCTTGCGCAGGAACGGCCATTTATCCAGTGCCCACGCGGGAAAATAATGCGGACTGATCAGCAGACAAACGGCGACCCCGGCTTTCTGGGCGCGATCGAGTATCTCGCGCATCCGGCCTATGGGCGCGTTGTTGGTCACGCCTTCGCTCGGGAAGATACTGTGGGGGCCGAGCTCGATCTGGATGATATTGGCGCCATAATCGGGCCATTTTTCCATGTCGGCAACGACCTGGCCAAAGTGGCCGTAGCCATTGAAGAAGATCGGACGATCAACGGGAGCCTCTCCCGGCAGGCGCATCGGCCCGATAAACGAGCTGCTCTCAATGATCGGGCGTTGGTCGCCGGTCCAGCGCGGCACGGCGGGAAGGACGCGTTTGCCGGCCTGGACCTCCTCGAGTTCTCGACTGAGCTTTCGGGCCATCTTTTCGAGTTCGCCGATCTGCATGAGGGCGCGTTTGATTTCGTTGTGCTGTGTGTCGTCGAGGGCGTAACCGACGAAATTCTTCAGAACAGTGAACGTGACCATGGGATAGGACGGGTCCTGGCCGCTGGCCTTGACCTGTTCCAGCTCTTTTTCGAGCGATGGCAGGGCTTCCTTCAAGGCGGCTATTCTCTGCCGCGCGTTGGCGGAGGAATAGAAGCGAACCGGCATGTCGGCACGGGCCAGTTCCTTGCCGTTTTCCTCCAATCGCAACGTGGCGGTGCGCGGTGAATCGTCAGCCGCCAACGACCGTCCGGTAATGTTGATCTTCCAGGCGCCGGTGCCCAGCTCGAGCGGACGCTGGAGCGTGGAGGAGAGAACGACGCTGGCCAGGCAAGAGCAGGGGTGCGGTGTCCATAATATGAACGGGAGAGCAAACGGACCGTCTCCTTGAACGTCAGCCTCGGTTTTCATGCCTTCGAGATGCACAAGGGCGGCTGAGTCGCCTTCGGGTTGGACTGGGGTTGGCTCGCTGCCTTTTTCGAGCTTGAGATCGTCAAGCCATACGCCCTTGGTTGGACTTTCGGTGTTGATGCGCAAGGTGAAATTGCAGTCGTCCGGTCCAGGCGAAAAGGTCATCCAGACCCGTTTCCATTGGCCGGCTGTGGCGGGAAGCTGGAGGCGGAACTGCCAGGAACTTCCGCCTATCACCGATGCGATTCCGGGTTCATCCGATTTGACCCAGGCGCTCAGGGTGTAAGGAGTTCCAGCTTCGAGGCGGACGGGTTTGGTTCGCCACAGGGTGCCGTAAACGTGCGCTCCAAAAGCGGTGCCGTTGGCGAGCCGGAGGCAGTGTTTCCCGTCATGCGCAACCGCGGTATCCATGGCGCAGGTGGCATCGGTATTGCGTTTGTCCCACTGCCAGCCGTCAGGCATGCCATTGGATTGCACCCCTTCAAGACCAGGATTCGGGATGAGGTTGGGATTGATTTGAACCGGCGCGATCGAAATTCCTTCGAGCGCGATGGGGGATTGGTTGGCGGCAGTATCGTTGCTTCCATTTTCCGGGGCCGCCTGCACGGCTGGACCAAGAAGCAGCATCGCGCCGCACAGAACAGACAGGGAGGCATCCCTTGCGAGTGATCCGCCTTTTCGCGCCTTCGGCCACGAACGATGTTCAGAGGAACTCATTTTCATATCTATAAGGAATTTGCGCATTCGGACTCTCATTTAGCGGAAAATGGCAACCGGCTCCAGAAAAGAATTGAACGCGGAGTGATTGAGGGGCAGTTTCCCCGCCGTGCGTTGAATCACGTATTGGAATGGTACCAATTACATCAAATGGAATTGCGTGAGAGCTGGGTGTTGGCGCAGGAAAGACGTCCTTTGCGAAAAATCGCCCCGTTGGAGTAAGCGCAAGGATCGAGTGTCATCGACG
>JAMCZD010000442.1:3294-8887 GCA_023473405.1 Candidatus Omnitrophota bacterium | reverse complement strand
TGATGGGGGATGGCGAGGACACAGAGGAAGGAATCTGATGCCAGGCTGGCTCATCGATATCAACGTGCTCATCGCCCGGCAGGATGCCGACCATGAACACCATACCCGCGTCGCTCGTTGGTTGCACCAGGATACTGCCGATGGCTGGGCCACCTGTCCCCTGATAGAAAACGGTTTCGTTCGCATCCTCGGCCAGACCTCCTATCCCGGCTGGCCGGGCACACCGGAACGCGCTGCCGCCGCCTTGCGCAAACTGATTGCCGCCATCCCCGGTCATCGTTTTCTGCCTGATGAAATCTCCTTGCTCGACACCGCGGCCCTTCCCTCCCTGCAAGGCGTGGGGACGCGCGCGCTAACCGACCTTTATCTGCTCGCTTTAGCCGTCCATCATGGCGTCCGGTTTGCCACCCTTGACGCCCGCATCAATCCGGCCCTCGTTCCCGACGGTCCAGCCGCTTACGTGGTCATTCCCTGATTTTTTGCCGGCCCGGCACTGAACAACCTCGCACCCGATTGATCAACCCTGCGCCCCCTTCGCATCCCTCGCGCGATCCCCTAGCCCTGCGCTTGCCCCGGAATGACCCGGGTGTGGGGAAGCAGCGCCGCGACCTCCATGGCCTGCTCGAAGCCCTCCAGCCAGCGATAGGAGTCTTTCTCCTCAATCGGGCGGTGCCGGTCTTTGCCCTTGGCCGATTGCGGAGCGTCGCCTTGCGCTTCCAGGATCCCCAGGGGCAGCCCGCTCTGGCTCAAGGCCATCGAGCTGTGTAAACGCAGTCCCCGGCTTTTGGCGCCGGTCTGGTTGGTTCCAATCTGGCCCAGGCCCTCACATTGACTGCGGGTGGAGTAGTTCAATTCCGTAGAGTCCTGAACGATCAGCGCTGTCGACTCCTGGCTCATCCGGCGGAGGATCCGGGCGCGATGGCTTTCCATGAGGCTTTCCGGGTTGAGTTCAGAGCGTTCATTGTTGAGCAACCGATAATAGCCTTTGAGGTCGTGGCGATTGCCCCCGGCGGCCTGGGCATAGGAGCCCTGGGGTTGGGCGGCTTGGTCGCAGACGATCTTGACCAACCGGCGGGTCAGTCGCTTGTCTCCCAGTTCACAATCCCCAAATTCATGCTCC
The DNA here is from genome assembly GCA_023473405.1 of Candidatus Omnitrophota bacterium. Taxonomy (GTDB): domain Bacteria; phylum Verrucomicrobiota; class Verrucomicrobiia; order Limisphaerales; family UBA1319; genus JAMCZD01. The sequence goes on along the minus strand of JAMCZD010000442.1, from coordinate 7,767 downwards.
GCCCACCCCGGCCCATCCAAGCCACTCTCCGGGCTCAAGGGGCTCACCGTGGGCGCTTTGACCCCAACGCGCTCCTGCAAATCCTTGACCAGCGCATAGACATAGATGTCCTTGAGGCCCTTGCTCGGGCGGTTCGAGCCGTTGCGTCCACGGCCTTTGGTTTGGCCCACCCCAATCCAGTTGGCCGCTTTGTAGCAAGCCCCATCGTAGGTCGGGGGCTCCACAAAACTTTCCAGCAGCCAGGGACGCAGGCCGTAACGTGTGTGATTAACGAATCCCAATAGACATATTGTATCTTTAGTGTCGACGGTGGTATCTGCTTACGGCTTGATTGAACTCCTTGAACTAGCAACAGTGGATCTGGTCCTTTCTGATCTAGTCCAATGCATCGCTATAAGGTGCTCATCAACAGTATTCCCAATATTAGACATCTTGGTCGAGAAGGAATCATTGACAGCTTCATATATAAAATGGCAACCTATAGTTCATATCGATCCTTGATGACGGGCATTTCACAATTATGTTGTGTACAAGGAAGCGCTTTGCCCGTCATTCAATATCCTTCTATTGACAATCCACAGTTGCCTTCTGCTCAGCATTTGTCCAATCGCCATATGGTGCTCCAACTTTGCAGCCCTTGACAAATGGTTCAGGTGATATTAAGTAAGGTTCCCATGTCGTGGAGCGATAACATGTTACAAGTTCAATTGAACCATCCTCACGGATAAAAGGGCCATCGAGACCACCCAGCACCGTTCATCCTGGCCGGGCTTCGGCTCACCCATCATCCAGAGTGCCAGAAACACCGTGGCTATTAAAGCCAGGACGATCCCGGCGGACTCGAACACGCCAGGATGGTTTTCAAAGACCCATTGATACCAATTGGTCGCTCCAAAGGTCATTTTCCCCTGTATATCGTGCACTCGCCCCCAATGCAGCAGAACATCCAGGACCGGACGCCCCGCTAGCATCGCCGGGATGTCGCTGGCAGCGTAAACGGCGGGCGCAATCCAAAGGGTTCGCCACGGCAGCCGCCGGCTAAGGTGCAATCCGGCCAGCAACGGACACCAAAAGATGGCTTGGGGCTTGAGCGATATGGCCACGCAGCAAAGGCTGCCATCGCGTCGATCCAACGTCGTTCAATCAGGTAATATAAGGAAACCAGGAAGGCTCCTGTATACATTACATCGCACTGTCCCCATAACAGGCAATCTCCGCTTTCAAAGCCGAATAAAGAAAGCGCAAGAGCAGGGATCCCGCGATTGCAGCGTAAAACCATAAGAACTGATTTCGATCGAGTTCCCGCGCCGCTGATCGCAAAGGGGGTTGGCCGGCAGGAGCAACCAAAGTCGGAACATAGTCTTCAACAACGGGCGTTCTCATGATTGATGGCTTGAATTTAACGCGGTTGCGGTCCCATGGCAAAACCAGAAACTGTTTAAAAGATGTTTACACGCCAGGTCCCAACTCGAGGATTTTGCGTATAGCGCAGGAACGGCTGTGGACACCCGGGCGTTTGAACAATCGGGCCGTGTGCGTTCGCACCGAGGCGGTGCCGATCCGCAGTTTATCGGCAATTTGCCCTCTGCTCAATTCGCCTTTGTCCCACAAGAGCAGCATCACTTCCCATTCAGCCGGGGTGATCCTGGGCAAGCTATCTTCGTTATTTTGATGAAAACCGCTCGACGCCACCGGGTGAGCCCCGGCGGCTGCCAAGGACCTGCCATTGCCTTCGCAGCCAGGGGGCATTGAAGCCGCAGCTTTTCGATATTTGCGTATGGATTGCTTCAATTCCAAAACTATATATACGACTGTAATTTCCTGCGAGATAAATCGCTGACGCAACGTATATCATCGAGCTTGAGTTGTTATGTCTGATTATTGCTTAGGATGTTATGCCATACTTCTTTCTGAATTATTTTTCCTTGATGGGCGAACTCCAAGCGCGGCAATGCTCCGTTGCAATATAAATATACCAATGTCACCTCTTATTGCGCATTCCGCGCGTATCACACGAAAAATTAGTCCCTTGAAATTGGCTTCAGCTTGCAAAGAGCGGCAAACGCAAGGTTATCCACGTTCAGATAGGTCATCCTCATCACAACGCTCGAGGATCATGGGCCTGCCCGGTCCTTATTTCGAGTATGGATGAAAAGCCGAAGGAAATTCACGGGGAGGGTTCTATGCAGGCGCTCTTCTTGGCGCTCCGTTTCGCGCCCAGTATGCTCCAGTCGGCGGCTGCGCGTAAGGACCGTTTGCTCAACGCTGAAGACGCCGATGATTTCGCGTTTCAGGCGTATTTGGGAGACGGCCAACCCGGCTTCGCCGGGTGGATGACCCTATCGTTGGCCATTGACGCATGCATATCTTTCATTCATACTTATCTGCATGAGAACGACACTCAACATCGATGATGCCATTCTTGACCGAGCATCTCGACTGACCGGAGTCCGGGAGAAAACCACTTTGGTGCGTATGGGACTGCAGAGCCTGATCGCTCGGGAGTCAGGCCGCCGGCTGGCCAGGCTGGGCGGAACGGAGCCTGAACTCAAACCGATCCCCAGAAAGAGACCCCGGTGATGGTCCTTGTTGACACCTCGGTGTGGGTAGACCATCTGAAGAGGACATCCGCGAAGCTGGGTGAATTGCTCGAACAGGGTGAAGTGGTCATCCACCCGTTCGTGGTGGGTGAACTGGCATGCGGCAACCTGAGGAACCGCCACGAGATTCTGTCCTTGTTGCACTCGCTTCCGGATGTCCCAAGAGCAGAGGACGACGAGATTCTGTTCTTCATCGAGCGACACTTCTTGGCGGGAAAGGGTCTTGGTCTGATCGACGCGCACCTTCTGGCCTCCGGCCAAATGGGCGATCACCTGCTGTGGACGAGGGACAAGCATTTGAAAGCCGTCGCAGAAGCCCTTGGCATGGATTTCGGCCAACAATCGGCTGCAGACGACACTTGACCGCCCCGCGGACGCGGCTGTCAAGTGCGCCTGAGCCTCGGGGTCGGACTGGAGGAGTTGGCACTGCTAAGGGGCGGCGGGCAAGGCTGGGCGAGACGCTATTCTTCTTCGACGGCGCGCAGCCGTTTCCGTTGGCGTTGGCGCTGGCGCTGGCGACCCTGTGCTATTTCTTTGCAGCGAAGGGATCAAGCGCCGGTTCCTGGACGTGTTGCGGCGCTACTTCTTCATTGGCGCCATGGCGGAAGCGGCGCGCGTGTATTTTGAGTTGAAGGATTTGCTGGAGGTACAGCGCATACAAGCCGCGCTGGTCCAGACCGTGCAGGATGATTTTGCAAAATGTCGTCATCGGCCGTCATCAGGAAATCATCACCCTGGAAGTGAAGGCGGGTGAGACCAACGCTTGACGGTCGCTGTTCCAGTTTTTGCTCGAAAAGAAGAGACAGCAGGCGGTGCGATTCCACTTGCGAACGCCGGGCCTTGAAGTCATCAAGCTGACAGGCGACGAAACCCGGACGGCGCAATTGCCATCCCTACCGCTCTATCTGCCCGCACAAATGGATCGCGTGCTGATACACGCATTTCGCCATTACCGATAGCGGCGGATGGATAACCCTAATACTGTCGGACCATTCAACCCTTCGCCGCCTTCGCTTCCTTCGCGAGACCCTGCTAAAACAAGAACGAGCGCGCATAAACCGGCTGCACGTCATTTCTAGGTTTACACGCCAGGTCCCAACTCGAGGATTTTGCGGATGGCGCCGGCACGGGTGTGAACGGCCAGGCGTTTGAACAACCGGGCCGTGTGCGTTCGCACCGAGGCGGTGCCGATCCGCGGTTTACCGGCAATTTCCCCTCCGCTCAATTCGCCTTTGTCCCACAAGGGCATCATAACCTCACATTCGGCCGGGGTGATCCCAAGCAGGTTACCATCGTTGTGTTGATTACAACGGCTCGATGGCACCGATTGAGCCTGTGCACTTGCAAGGGCTTGGGATGGCCCGCGCAGATGGACGGCATTGAAGCGCCAGGTTTGCAATATTTCTGTATGGATTGCTTCAATAGCCAAAAGATATATACGGCTGTATTTTAATGCAATACAAATGTGAACGCCTTATGCCAGATTAAGGATAATACATTGTTTGCTGCGTGTGTAACAATGCATCTAACGCTTATTTAAGCCGCTTACGGACCATTGGACAGAAGGAAACGAAGGGAACGCAGCCTGGGTATCGAGGAAAGGGAACGTAAATTTCCTGTTTTCCTGATTTACTCAGGGTTAAAGACGACTTGAAGGTTTGCGGGGTAGTTTTTCACTGTCTTGATTAATCCCTTTTGTTTGGGTAGACTTCCATCAGACAACAAAACAACCATGACACTCAACCATTCCATTCAAAAGACGGGACACGGCTTAAAGCCCTCGACGGGATCTATGACGACTGGCGGCACCTGGAATCGACGATGCGCGAATCGGGTTCCAGCTCATTGTCGCCTTGTGGTGATGCTCCTGGCG
>JAMCZD010000442.1:0-3284 GCA_023473405.1 Candidatus Omnitrophota bacterium | reverse complement strand
ATCCCACTGGCATTTCTTTTTCCCGTGGCGGTTCGGCGGTCTCGCTCCTGTCTGGCGGTTTTCGTTTTGACCGGCTCGATCTGGCCGAATAGCGGGCAAGCAACGCTGCTCGAAGCGGGGGTTGCGAAGGTGGAGATCACGGATCGTGAGGCCAAGCCGGTGAACGACCCGCTGTATGTCAAGGCGCTCGCGCTGAAGTCCGACACCACGACGGCGGTGTTGATCACGGTCGACGCGGTCGCCATCGGCGAGATCGGCTACATCAAGAACGACTATTTGCCAAAGGTCCGCGCCCGATTGGAGAAGGAACTAGGCGTATCACCGGCAAACGTGCTGGCTAATGCCAGTCATTGCCATGGAGTTGTTTGCGCGGATGTGGGCGAACGGACTTTTCAGGCGGTGAAAACGGCGCTGCAAAACATGGTTCCCGTGCGGATCGGCGCGGGGATCGGCCATGAGGACCGGATCATGGAGAACCGGCGGCTCAAGTTGAAGAATGGCCGCGAAATCGACGTCCGCCATGCTTATTCGATGCCCCCGGACGACGCGGTCGCCGGGGTGGGTCCCGTCGACCCGGAGATTGGGATTCTGCGACTCGACCGCGAAGACGGGCGGACGCTCGCAGTCGTCTACAACTTCGCCTGCCATCCGATCCAGGGAGTCCCCAGCGGCGGCAACACGGCGGACATCGTCGGTTTCGCGTCGAAGGTGATCGAGGACAACCTGAGCGAAGGAACCATGGCGTTGTTCCTCCAGGGGTGCGCCGGCGACATCAACCCGGTCTTTTACAAAGATGTCGATCATCCCCGAAGCGCCGAGCCGCTCGGAAACATGCTGGGCCTGAGCACGCTCGAGGCGGCGCGAAAAATCAAGTGCAACGAGGACAATCGGTTTACGGTGCTCAACGAGACCCTAACACTGCCGCGGGGCGATCGATCCGAACGGATCGCCGAGATGGAAGGCGAACAGAAGCGGTTGGTGCAGTCGTTGAATGGGACGAGCCTCAATTTCAAGACGTTTATCTCCCTATTCATGAAGTACCACGTGTCCAGCGAGTTTCCATCGTATTACTCGCATCTTTACCTGCATGAGAAGGAGCTCGGACGGAATGACCTGGCCCGGCTTGACGCCGAGAACCGCGGGAACATGGAGGCTTACTTGCGGAATATTTACGTCATGGAGGACCTAACGCGGTTGCAGACCAATCTCGAGCTGCTGCGCAAGCACCAGGCCGACCTGGTTGGCTCCGGCAAGAAAACGGTCGACGCCGAGATCGTGGGGCTCCGGATCGGCGATTTCGTGCTGGTGACGTTTCCCGGCGAACCGAGCGTGCAGATCGGGCTCAACATCAAGGCGCATTCGCCGCATGAATATACATTCGTCTCGGGTTGCTCGAACGGCTACATCTATTACGCACCCACAGCCGAGCAATTGCGCAACGTGGGCGGCGCCCAGGAGGACAGCGACTGTATCCTGGCGCCGGAATGGCAGAAGCTATTCGAGGATAAGGCAGCGGAAATATTGAAGCGGCTGTGAAGGGCGAGCGACCGGCTTTTACTCAATAATTTGGCTCTTGCGCCGGGTCGACCCGAAAAGTAATTGGACCAGGCCCAGGACGAGAAGGACCAGACCGATTATCTGCCAGACAGGAGCGAGACCGCCGAACCGCCACGGGAAAAAGAAATGCCAGTGGGATTGCCACATAAGGGGGCCCATCCCGTGCCGCGGGTAAAACGGCGGCATAATCATGAACCGCGAAAACAACAAAATGGCGCCGATCACGCACAGGGAAATGCCAAGGAAAATTCCGACGGGCCGATTTGCATGGGGCACCAATTCGGTTTGACGCGGGGGCGGTGGCTCGGATTTGCGCTCGAATGGATAGCCGCATCGCGGGCAGAAACGGGCATAGGAGGAAATCTCGGCTTTACATTCTGGACAAGGCTGCAGTGACATTGTGATCCTTTTCTTACCTAACGGACAGAATATGGTTTAAGAAAATCGCAATTACCAGCGTTTTCGCGCTCGCAACGCGGCGTAAATTTTGGAGGCGCGAGCGGGTTCGCAGCGCCAACAGCGCGTTGCCCCAGGCTGGGATGGGGCCGCACCTATTGTGCTCGGCGAATGCATGCGGATTTAAAGCACGAAGGAGATTAAGGAAACGAAGAATTTTGTCTCGCACAGCCCCGACGGATGAGAACACACGCTTCCACGCTTCACGCTCCCTACGCTTCAACGCTCTTACGCTCCGACGCTCCTACACTCCACGCTTCACACGCGGACGAAGGCGTCCGCGCTCCTTACGCTCCGACGCTCCACGCTCCTGACATTACGTGTTGAGCGGGCTTGCTGTCCTGGCGCGGTTGTGATTATCTGGAAGGGTAACGGTTGTGGCGGAAAACCAACCGGTCTTTTAAATGGTCCAAAACAAAACCGCATGAATGAGTGTCGTAGGTCAGGTGATTATGCCGCGCGTCTGCGTGACTTTATTCGCCGTTGTTCACAATGCGAAACTTACCGGGAGCATCGCGATGCCGATTTAGAGTTTGATCGGCTGGCCCTGGAATTATTTGGGCTGCAATTTGCCGGTAACCGGGTTTATCGGGATTTTTGCCGGGAGCGCGGCGCAACACCTGAAACGGTGACCGATTGGCGGTCCATTCCGGCAATGCCGACGTCCGCATTCAAGGAATGGGACCTGACATGCCTGACGGTGGTCGAGCGAACGCTGGTCTTTTATTCCAGCGGGACCACGGGCAGCCGGGCCAGCCGGCACTTTCACAACGCGTCTTCGCTGTCGATTTACGAGGCGTCACTCTTGCCGTGGTTCGAGGCAAATGTGTTGTCCGTTACGGCTGGGCCGGGCGGTACCGCCCTGCCAACGCCTGCTCATTTGCTTAGCCTGACGCCGTCCCCTGCCCTGGCGCCACATTCCTCGTTGGTTTATATGCTCGGGGTTGTCCATCGCGTATTTGGCGCATCTGACTCGATATTCACCGGCCGGGTCGATAGCCGCGGCGATTGGTTCATCGACCTGGAAAGAACGGTCGCGTTTCTTGATCATGCCACCACTGGAGGATGGCCGGTTGTGCTATTGGGAACCGCCTTTTCGTTTGTGCACCTGGCTGATCAATTGGCGGAAGGCGGTCTCTGTTTCCGGCTGCCGGAAGGGTCGCGGGTGAATTGCTCGAACAGGGTGAAGTGGTCATCCACCCGTTCGTGGTGGGTGAACTGGCATGCGGCAACCTGAGGAACCGCCACGAGATTCTGTCCTTGTTGCACTC